>JALSJU010000067.1 GCA_026989145.1 Thiotrichaceae bacterium | reverse complement strand
ACCATATAAAAATAATAATGATAATTCTATGATGATTAAATTTATCAAACCAAGCTAATAATTGGTGTAGATTACTATCCAGACAGTCAAAGTAATACTGGATTAATTTTTTATGAAATTATTGAGAAATGGTAACAGAAGAATTAACAGAAAAGGTATTAAAACTACTACCTCTAATAGAGAACCGTTATTCACTGATTAACCCTTTAGATAAGGGTGGACTAGAGTGTTTTAAGGTATCTGACAATTTTGTAAAATACTTTTGTAAGAGTTCTGCAAATTACGAAAAAGAAAAAGAGTTTCTTATTGAATGGAAAAAACTTAAAGTTTCTCAAGGTTCTTATAAAAGGCAATTCTTTCTTGATCTTCAAACTAAAGCAGGACAATTGGCAGATAAGCATAATAAGCCATGGTTATTAGCCTTAACTCCTTCTAGTCGAGCCATCGCAAAATGTGATTTTTTAAAAACACCAGAATGTCTAGATATTATAAATTCCTATAATTCAGACTTTGGCACTGCATGGCTTAGAGAATCTAATCAATTTTGTACTCATAAATTTAAAACCCACGATTGCTCCAATCCGAATGATATGATAGATATCATCTATAAAGTTGGTTCAGAGTGCTATGAGACTCTAGGATTTAAACAGTCTAAGAAATATGTAAATACTAACAAAATACTTTATTTAAAACACTTACACGATGATTGGCATATCTACATCGTATATGACTTGTCTAATATCAAAAAAAGCATAAATCATACGGAGAGTTTTTTTGGCATAGTGAAAATAGAAAAAAGAACTAATAATATATTCACTAATAATACGGTTCGTTCAACATTTGAATATAACGATTTTATTTCTATTAATGATGCTGATTTTGGGCATTACTTAACAAGCTTCAACTCACCTCAGGAATTTGAGGCAATTATAAGAATTAATGCATTTTTATACCAATTAATAGAAAACCAGCTTAATTTTGAGAACAAGCTAAAGCCTTGTCCAATATGAAATGAGTCTGGCTAGGGTCTGAAGCCCAATGGTACGAAAACGTACGCTAAGGATTTAATTGAGTAAGCTAAAGCTGTTTGCTAATTGATTCAGTTACAAACTCATTGAGTGATATTTCCATCTCTTTCGCTTTTATCATTGCTGCCAAATGCAAATCATGTCCGATACGAATATTAAAGCTCCCTTTACAAGGCACTTCTGGCTGATAGCCTTTTTCCTCGCATGTATCAAGGTAGTCGTCTACCGCCTCTTCAAAGGAGGCTTTTACTTCATCGACAGAATGACCTTCGTAAGTCACTAAAGCAGATACGTAAAGCAGTTTTCCATGAAGAACATCATCTTCAATAGATACCTGAATATCACCAATATAGCCTTTGTGTTTTAGTAGTTTCATAGTAAATCTCCATTTTGAAGTTTTTCACGTACTTGGCGTATCACATAGGCTTTAACTTCATTCCCTGGATGCGGTTTATGTAGGTTAATCATGTCTAATGGATTGCCATTATCAAATTTTACTCGTGATCCAGAACCTTCTATTTTCTCATAGCCAAGTAGTTTTAATAGACTGGTTAAGTCATTCCAGACCCATGTTGCATTATGGTTATCTAGCTTTTTTAATAATTTTTCCAACTTACTCATTAGTTTCTCCAGCCTCTATGTTAATTATAAGGCTTACTTTGAAGCCTTGCAACTACTAAACAGTTGCAAGATGTAAGCTAGAGAACACAGGTGAATTTCTTACAGAAAATTACGGTTATGAACCTAATTTGATCATCGAAACCGTAAGTTTCTGTTCAAATGCCCCACTGGGCCTACTTCCTTAATATTATTCTTCGTTGTGATTAAGAGGTCTTAACTGCCCCTTTGATACTTGGTCTGCCAATGTAAATGAATAATGCCCCAGCATATTAATGTGGCCGTAAGCAAGAGGTGATAGTCTGGCCACATCTTCTTTGTTAATTCCTATTGAGGGTCGTAGGTGCTCTAATGCTGATTGCATATAAAGCGTGTTCCATAAGATAACGGCATTAGTCACTAGTCCAAGCACTCCGAGCTGATCTTCTTGCCCTTCACGATACCGTTTTCTTATTTCTCCTCTTTGGCCGTGACAAATGGCACGTGCTACCGCATGTCTTCCTTCACCTCTATTAAGTTGCGTGAGAATTCTGCGACGATAATCTTCGTCATCAATGTAGTTGAGTAAGTAGATCGTTTTATTAATACGACCTGTTTCTATAATGGCTTTTGCAAGATTGGACGGTCTGTTACTTTTAAGTAATGAGCGAATGAGTTCAGATGCTTGTACTGTACCTAGCTTTAATGATCCAGCAACTCGCATCATGTCATCCCAGTGCTTGAGTATCTTTTGAGGTTGTACAGAACCTCGCGCCAATTCATTCAGTGCGCCATAATCAGCTTGCTTGTCTATCCGCCAAAATACAGCCTCACCAGCATCCGCTAATCGAGGAGAGAACTGATAACCTAACAGCCAAAACAAACCAAATACAATGTCACTTGTACCAGTGGTATCTGTCATTATCTCAGTTGGGTTTAATCCTGTTTGTTGCTCTAACAGCCCTTCCAACACAAAGATGGAATCTCTCAATGTTCCAGGAATAACAATGCCGTGAAAACCAGAGAATTGATCAGAAATATAGTTGTACCAGGTAATGCCTTTACTCGCGCCAAAGTACTTTCTGTTAGGTCTTGCATTAAGTGTTCTGAGAGGTGTCACAAAACGCATTCCATCCGCAGAGGCAACTTCACCGCCTCCCCATTGATTTGCTAAAGAAAGTGTCGTCTGGTAATTCACTAATTTTGCATTTGATAGAACCAGTGTTTCTGCTCGAATATAATTTTGTTTTACCCAGCTCAAACGATGCCGAGTTAAAGCAGGGATGTGAGATTTAGCCAAAGGTTCTAGACCTATATTGCAGGCTTCAGAAACCAATACGGCACAAACACTGATGGCTAAGTCACTTGCCCGAGCCTTGGCTTCACTCACATGAGTAAAGCTGTCAAGAAAGCCCGTATGTGTGTGTATTTCTAATAATAGTTCAGTAAGGTCTACTTTGGGTAGCAACTCTGATACTTGCTTCTGCAATAAAATGAAGCTGGAAGGCTCATCTAGTTTGTCTAAATTACTAATGGTTAAAGCAGGACGCTTTCCTGAAAGGTCCAGCTCAACAGCATCATTCTTATTAAAGTTTGCTGCCACTTGTTTATACCGCGTATCTAATTCTTGTTTTAATGAGAAAACTGCCTCAGTAGCATCGACTGGATGACCCAAGGAACGGCATATCTGGATTCGGTTAGCTTCCCAATGAGTACCTTGCAATAACTTTGACCTTGGGTCTCCCCAGCGATCACTATTTTCAATAAAAATATCACGCCTTCTAAGGCTGTCTTGTAGCTTGTCGATAAAACAAAGGGTGTAGCCTCGCTTATTGATACGGTTTTCTTTATCAAATACCAACCGTTTCCAAGGGCGAGAAATAATGTCTAAGGGGGGATCTTCCAGATACGTTTTTCGGGAGTTACCTAGTTCAGAAAGATAATTGAATGCCTCAAGGGTAGCCTTACCTTCAGGAGAGGCTACAAAAGAAACATGACGAAATAACTGAGGTAGAAACCTTCTAACTTTTCCGTATTGCTCAACCATTTCATCATGGAATTGCGTATTGTTAGGTCGAGCTATGGCTTGAATGGTATCAATGGATTCCAGCATAGCTTTCTTTGGCATGGTTGCATAAATCGCCTCACGCAATTGCTCGTCTTTGGTATTATCATCGAGTATTAATGCACATATTGAAGCAAGGGCTAATGCAGATTTATCTAAGTCTTTTAATGAGCGCAGTCTATTCTTCTGACCAATTTTTTTAGCTTCTCCTGCGATTCCAGTGATTAACAAATCAAGAATATCCATTGCATCATCTAAAGCGATCACTTCATATGCTTTTACAAATGCCACTAATATTGCTATCCGTTTATTCTCTGGCATCCTAGATACTTTATACATTGAAATTAGGCTTGCATGGCGAGCCAGCATCTTTAATCTGACAGGAGGAATAAGAGAGAAATCAAGATCACTTAAACCAAAGTGCCGCAATTCTACAAAGCGTTCAACTGCAAGGTTAAAGGCTGGACTACTAATAGTGACAGGGCCTTTTCGATAACGATCAAATCCAGAAGTGCGTTCACCTTCTGGAATGTGAAGTAATGTCTCTAGTTCATCCTTTTGTTGTCTTGTAGGCAATGCTGATAAGCGTTTCCATAAACGGTTGGCTGCTCTCTCACGTATCTCAGAAATCAACCGAGATAAAGTTGAAATACCTGGTAACAATATTTTATTTTGGAGTAACCAGCTTGTTGCAAAATCAAAAAGAAGGCTTGGTCTTTCATTACTGATCCAACTACGCGTGTAAAGTAGCCTACTCAGATGAAATGAATACGCTGCATCATTAAAGTCGTGATAGTCATACTGCTTGCGAATAAGAGCCTTATGCTCTCGCTTGGTAGTTTCCCTTCCTGCATATTTTTTCAATGCTTCAGAATTATTAATTGATAGTTGTTTTTCAACAAACAGCAGTACACTTGGCGGAACATTGTTTAGATCATTTAGAAAACCACCTAGATAGCGAACGGATGTTAGTTGCAAAGCAAAACCTAATTGATTGGCAGTTCCACGTCGTTTTAGAATAAACTCTTTATCAGTTTCATCGAGATGGAAGTATCGAGCTAACTCAGTCTCATCAGGATCACTCCAATACCTTCCATATTTTGCTTTCTGTTCATCGGTTAAAAAATCAACGGCCATTTACTTTCCTTTTAAGCCTAACAATTTACATGCTCACAAGTGTCTATTATATTATAAGTTAATAGACAGTAAAATTAAGGCACTATACACTATCCATTAAATCGTATTTTGCCACTTAATAGACAATTATTCTATTAAACGAATTAGGAGACAGTAAATGAGATTTTTTGGTTATGCCCGCGTTTCAACCAGTCAACAATCCTTAAACCTGCAAATAAAGTCGCTTCAAGAAGCTGGTGCAAAAGAAAGCCGTATCTTTACAGATAAAATATCTGGCAGTCAGGCAAAAAGACCAGGACTAAAACTATTACAAGTTAAAGTCGAAAAAGGAGATGTTGTTCTTGTCACTAAGCTTGATCGCTTGGGTAGAGATACCGCAGACATGATTCAGTTAATCAAAGGATTTGATGAAATAGGTGTAGCTATTCGATTTTTAGACGATGGAGTGAGTACTGAAGGCACGATGGGAGAAATGGTAGTAACAATCCTTAGTGCCGTAGCTCAGGCAGAACGTAGACGTATTCTTGAACGTACCAATGAAGGACGAGAGGATGCTAAAGCCAGAGGGGTTAAATTTGGTCGTAAACGCACTATCAATAGAGAAATGCTAAATCTTCTGCATCGCAATGGCGCAGGAGCTTCTGAAATTGCTAAACAGATGAATATAGGTCGTTCAACCGTGTACAAGTTGCTTGAAGAGGCAGAAAACTAGCCAAGTCCAATTCCTTAGCGTACGTTTTCGTACCATTGGGCTTCAGACCCCTTTATCGTTAAAAATAATCCTTAATCAAAAAACCACCTTCTTCTTGCTAAACCTATCGAGCGATAGCGAGTTCTACCATGTTAAATCTAGTTTGCAGTTTATTCCGCGCATAGCGGAACGATTCTTAATGCTAAGACGTTTTTGTTTTTGGAAAAGCATGAGCGAAGCGAATCCATTATTGTCTTTTAAGGTTGGCATGGGAAGAGAGTAACTAAAAAAGGAATACAGAATTTGTTGGCGCGCTTTTTTAAAATGGAAAACTATTTTTCTTCAAAAAGAGAAGAATAAACGTATTTAAAACCACGAAACTACGAGTTATCCACAGGGTAGCTTGTGTTAATAAGTGTTAAATATGTGTTAAAAGAGTGTTACGGTGAGAAATATACTGGTAAGTTCTTGATTTTACAAGAAAAATCTATTCTCTCCGTTCCTAATACCACGAAAAAGCGTTCCTAATACCACGAATGTTATTGACTGTGTTCCTAATACCACGAATAATAGGAACGTTCCTAATACCACGAAGTTTATTATGGCAGATAAACACCTAATACCAGACCGCTATCCACAGAAGGATCTCTTTATCTGTGATGTGGCTGATGCAGTTTTAAAAGACATCATGCCTCAAATGGAACACCCTTTTTATTCTCTGTCTAAAAAACCAGAGACCAAAGTAAGACGGTATGAACACAATGGTAATTGGTTAGAAGTAATACCTAGCGTAAAAGGTTTAGCTACAATTTATGATAAAGATATTTTGATTTACACCATCTCTCAAATAATGGCCAAAATTAAAGCAGGAGAAAAACCAGGTAAGCGTATTTGTATAAATTCATATGAATTACTTCAATTCACCAACAGAGGTACATCTGGGCGAGATTATATGGCTTTAAATGATGCTTTTGATAGATTGGTTGGTACAAGAATAAAAACAAATATTATTACTGGCGATGAAGAACAAATAGATTATTTTGGTCTTGTGGATACTGCTAGTATTCGTAGAAAAAATGGATTAGATGGTCGCTTATTATGGTGTGAACTACAACTATCAGACTGGGTATTTAACGCTATAAAAGCCAACGAGGTATTAACACTACATAGAGACTATTTCAGACTTAGAAAACCTATAGAACGACGTATATATGAGATAGCCCGAAAACACTGTGGACATCAAAAAAAATGGTCTATATCTCTTGCTCTACTCCATAAAAAAAGTGGGTCTCAAAGTGATAACAGAAAGTTTAAAATGAATGTGAAGAGTATTGTAAAAAATAATCATCTTCCAGATTATATGATTGAATACGATAACAACACTGATGTTATAACCTTTAAAAATAGAGAAACATGGTGGAAAGATAAGCCTAACGACCCTGAAAGAAAACTTCCTGCCCTCGATACTGAAACCTATAACAAGGCAAAAAAAATTGCACCTCAATTTGATATATATGGGTTAGAGCAAGAGTTCAGGACATGGTGGGCTAACTCTGGAAAACCTCTCCCTAACGATTTAGAAAAAGCATTTTTAGGTTTCTGTAAGAAAAGAGCAAATAAAGATAAGCAGCAAAACCTACTTTGAAGTATAAAAGTACATAGTAATTATAGCTAGAGCAATTATGAAAAAAATTAAAATTATATCCATTTGGAATCCCAAAGGAGGACAGGGTAAGTCAATGCTTGCTATTAATCTAGCGGCAGCTGCTTGTGAAATAGGCATAAAACCCTTGGTAATCTGCCAAGATCAACAAGGAACATCCATGCTTTACTATCAAACAGGTAATTTACCTTTTGAAGTAATAGGGGATATACCAGAATCAAGACCCAATGCAGATCTAATTATATTTGACCATCAAGCCAGTGATTGGGAAGTACCAGATACTCATTTATTAATCATGCCGTTAAAGCCTGCTCGTGACCAATATGCAACTTATATAGATGCATTTAAACGCGCGGATAAGAAGGGTAGAGAAATAATAACCGTGGTTACAGATGGACAGACTCATCGAGCTAGTGAAAAATCAACTACCGAGTTTCTAAGAGAAGAAGGGGCTTATATTATCCCATCCAGTGGAGTATTTAGTAGAGCTGCTGAAGAATATAGAACAATATACGACACCAAACTAAATAAAGCTTACAAAATCAGGGAACGTCGCCAAGAAATTAGTAGAATTCTTGGCGCTATCTTGATGCAACAAAGCGAAGATACAACAGCAGGAGAAAAGACTAATGGGTAAACCAGCATGGATGGAAGAAGAGCAAGAGCGTGCCGAGGATTTAAAAAGGTCAGGTGCTACTGTTAATAATACTGCACCTAAATTGGCTCGCGTTACTCGTGCGCCTAAAAGAATGCAAAAAGCATTCTATATTCAAAATATACATGCACAAGCTTTTGAAAAATTAGTATTTAATCAGAAGATGAAAAAAGGGAAGAAAGCTCCTGATTTAGCGGAAGAGGCTATAGAGTTACTTTTAAGTAAATACAAAGAAAAACTATAAAACTTTATAGTATATACTTTTATAGTTTTCTTATAATATTCCTACAATGTACACCGTAACTATAAGACCTTAATAATGATTCTATGGAAAGCTTTTGTTCTCAAAGGGGAAATATACTCCTTAGAACATTTACACCCTTTTAAATTTGAAGTGATTCAAGAAGCAAAGATCAATAAACCAGAACGAAAGTACCTCTTCAATGTTTCTTTTTCTTTACATTGCTTCAGCAAAAAAATAGAAACTAATGATGACAATGATCTTTTTTACAAAGACAGCAGGGAAGAGCGTACATTCTGCTTTAACCGCTATGAGCTTTCAAAAAAGTTACCTGAGATCATAAAAAATATAGGTAGAAAGAAATGTAGCCACACTGGTCATGGAAACTTTTTTATTGTGGAGATTCTTAGAGAAGATGGCAATACGATAAACTATGAAATCTATTTCAAAGTAACAAAAGGGCAGAGCAGTACACTTAATCTCTATATTGAAAGTGCATACCCAAGGGATGAAAACCACCCAAGAAAGAACAAAAAGAAACCTATTGCCTTTTATGTGATTGCCTATAACAAACTACACAATAGACCTATCAAAGCCCCAAAGTAAAAAAGCTCCCCGAAGGAAGCTTTTTAAATCGAAACTCTTGGATATATCCACACTTGGGTGGAAACCATTACTGGTGGTATAGGAGCGTGGCTGTTACGCCATTTCGTTTATACTGCCTACACTAACAATTATACAAGTATTAAAACTTTTGTCAAAAGTACCCATTGGTCACTTCCTCACAGCCGCATGCACCCTCTTCAGCACAGCCGAGCTATCAGGTCGTCGCAACGTCTTCAGGGAAGGATCATAATCAGACCCCTCCACCTCAAAGCGAGGCAACCCCAATTCCACCACAATATACTTTGCCAGGGAATCCAATTTACGCCAGGAACGCACCTTGCCCGACTTAGACCGCAAGGTCTTCTCAATGCGCCCATAGCGCACCATCAAAAACCAACAGTCCCCATCCGCAATGGCAACAGCAGATCGAACCGATCCAGCAGCCACTAATTCCAGGAGTAGGGCATGGCTAACCGTTTCAGACATGATAAAGGGATTCCAAAAGTCACAAAGTGAGTGACGACTTAGTAACTATAGCGGAAGAGGGGAGTTATTAGAACTACCCACCACTTAACATAACACCAATTATTAGCACAATAGAATCATTTTTTATTTTCACATCAATAAATACGATACAACTCTAATCGAATCAGATATTTATTTTACAATGCTTAGTTTTTACTCAATCTCATTTATAATTTTAATATTGACATCTGTTTTTTTTTTGCTGTATTTTAATAGGCTACATAAATAAAACTCATGGATGATGTGACAATGACTGCTAGTTTTCGCACTTACTTTATTTTCGTTTTTTCTCTCCTATTTGCTGTTTCAGGATCCGCGTTTGCTGATTCGGATAAGCGCGATGATGATAAACATCATTCAAAACGTTATTTTTTAGCCCCTGATGTAAGTGCCAGCGGTACGGTTGTTAATGGTGTGGATGTTGCCACAGGTCGATTAAATCGCTCTGATGTCGATTTATCATCTGCCACGTTAAGTTTAAGCCGTATTTATGATGGTTCAAACTGGAATCACCAATACGCGAATCGTTTATGGGTAGATGGATTATCCTACAATGAATGGCAGGGAACCAAGAGCAGTCAATACAAAAAGAAAAAGAAAGCCTGTACCTCTGGCTGGAAAGACATTAAAGCAACCGTCTTTAACGGAAAATTATCCCATGCAAAAGCTAAATACAAAAAAGGATTTTGTCGGATTCGTGTAAACGGAAAAACAAAGGCTACACTAGCTATTCATCGTACGGGTAAAAAGGCAGAAAAATCGATTGTATTAACCCGCCCTGATGGCACGAGTATGACGTTTGCCAAAGATCATCGCCAATGGAAGTCACTTTCTGGTGCGCCTTATACACTTAAAAAATCAGGCAAAAACTGGAAACTTTCTACACCAAATAACAGCGTAGAACTCTATGATCGCTGGGGTAGCTTGATTAAAGTCACTAACTCAAGTGGACAAAGCACACGTTTGCGTTACAACCACGCCGGTAAATTAAAGAAAGTGACAGGTCCTTTTGGCAGAACACTAACCTTCACTTACAACGGTTGGAAAGTTGCGAGTGTGACAGGCGCACAAGGTACGGTGAGTTATACCTATAATAATGGCCAATTAGCGAGCGTAACCAAGGTGGATGGCTCAACCATGAGTTATCAATACAATAATGGCAAGCTCAGTGCCGTAATCGATGCACTCGGTCAAACCATCTCTAGCTACAGCTACGACCACAAAGGGCGTGTTGCATCATCACAAGGGCAAAATGGCACACGTAAAACTGACTATGACTATGCAAGTACAGAAACCACAGTAACAAATGTTGCTAACAATGCTAGCGATCGCTATCAATTCAGCGTAGTCAAAGGCACGATGAAACAAGCTAAAATTACGGATACTGATGGGAATAGCAGCACCCAACGTTATGATAAAAATGGTTATCCTCGTCTATCTATTGCTATTAACGGTAAAAAAACACGTACTGTTTATAACAAACACGGTTTACTGGTTAAGCGTATTGACGCTGTTGGTCTCGCCAGTGAAAAAACCACCCTTACAAAATGGCACAAAAAATTTAGAAAGCCAGTATTACAAGTTGATGGAAAACTAAGGGTCGGCAATAAAGCTACACAGTCTGTTTATAACCGAAAAGGATTATTGGTGAAACGTGTCGAAGGTGTGATTGCTCGTATTAAGCGTTCTCACAAAGATGACGATGATGGACATCACGGTAAAAACAAGAAGCACAAAAAAGATAAAAAAGACAGCAAAAAACACCATAAAACAACAGTTGTTTTAAATAATAAACGTATCACGAAATACGGTTATAACGGCAAAGGACAGCTGATCAAAACCATTTCACCCAATGGTGCAGTAACGCTAATTAGCTATGACAAAAATGGAAACCGTATAGGAAGTATGAATGCGCTAGGGCAAGAGAACAAAACACTGGCATTTGATGCCACAGGAAAACCATTAGTATCAGAAGATGCCAACGGTATTCAAACCCAAAATAACTATGACAGTGCAGGACGTTTAATTAGTACAACCACTAATGGCAGAACAACCACCTACACTTATGATGCAGCAGGCCGTCAAACAGGCGTAACCAATCCCGATGGTAGTACCACCAGCAATCAATACGATGCTTCGGGCAATATTGCTAAAACAATTGACCAGGATGGTAATGTCAGCCAAAGCACATTTGATGCCAACGGCAACCAGACCAGCTCACAGGTAACGGATGACAAAGGTAATGTGATCTTAAGTTCGGCATCAACTTACAATAATAAGAATCAGCTTACCCAAAGCACCGATGCACAGGGTAATACCACACGCTATGAGTACGATGCCTCGGGCAATCAAACCAAAGTAATCGATGCTAAAGGCAATATGACACGCAACGAATATGATGCCAATAATCGTTTAGTTAAAACTATTGATGCTCTGGGTAGCGAAACCACTTACACTTATGATAGCGATGGCAACCGTACCAGTGTTACCGCTCCAAATGGCGCAACTACCACGTTTGAGTATGATGCCTTCAATCAAGTGGTGAAAGAAATTAGCCCAGATAGAGGTACAACCACCTATCAATACGATGGTTCTGGCAATCAAGTCAGCGTGACTGATGCTAACGGTAACCAGAACAACATTAGCTACGATGTACTTAACCGTAAAACAGGCGAAAGCTGGAGCGGTGCGCCTGATTTAACTATTGCATACACTTACGATAGCTGTGCTAATGGTATTGGTAAACTCTGCCAAATCACTGATAAAAGTGGTAGCACTAGCTTTGCCTACGACAGTAAAGGACAGATTGTACAGAAAACGCAAAATATCGAAGGGATTGAGCTCACTAAAAGTTATGCCTATAACAACGAAGGCCAGTTAATTAGTGAAACCTATCCTTCAGGTGCTGTTATAGCCTATAGCTACAATGTTGGTAAGGTTGCCAGTATTAGTATTAACAGCACTCCGTACATCACCAATATGAGCTACAACGCCAACAATCAAATCACAAGCTGGAACTGGGCAGATAGCACAAGCTACACAAAGACCTATGATGTTAATGGTCGTTTAAATAGTTTCCCTTTAGGAGACAAAACCCGTACCTTAAACTACGATGTCAATGGCAATATCATAGGCTGGAGCGATACAGGCACAGATGCGGTTAAAAACTTCGCCTACGATGCCCTAAACCGTTTAACGGCTTACAACAAAGAAGAAAACAACAACCCGCTACAAAGTCAAATATTTAGTTACGATGCCAACGGCAATCGTACTCAACTACAAGATGACAGTGTACAAACGATTTATAGCATCCTTGCTAACTCAAACCGCTTAACACAGGTGGGAACAACAAGTTATCAATACGATGCCAATGGCAATATTATTGATGATGGAGAACACACCTATAGTTATGATGCCAGAAACCGCCTAATCGGTGTTGATGGCACGAGTAGCTACCTGTTCAATGCCAATAATATGCGCGTTAAGAAAACCACTCCAGCGGGAGTTGTCCTTTATGGTTGGAATGAATCTCAAATTTTTGCAGAATACAATTCAAGTGGCCAACCAATACAAGAAACAGTTTACTTTGGCAATACACCTGTTGCCTTACTTAAAGACGACAATGTTTATCGCATCTATGCTGACCAGATTGACACGCCTAGGGCTGTAACGGATAGTAGTAATACAACGCTTTGGGGCTGGGATAGTAAACCATTTGGTGAATTACAACCCGATGAGGATGTCGATAAAGATGGCTCAACTCTAAGCTATAATCTTCGTTTTCCTGGGCAGTATTATGATGCAGAGACTGAGAAACATTATAACTACAACAGAGACTATAACCCTGTAACAGGAAGATATATTCAAGGTGACTCCATTGGATTAGATGGAGGTCTAAATATATATAGGTATGCCAATAATGATAGTTTATCTTATTACGATGTGGATGGTAAAACCCCAGTTCATGTTGCAGCAGCAATTTTAGCAGCAGCAACAAAAGCTTGCGCTAAAAACCTAAAGTGTCGTTGTGTAGCAATGTATTCTGCATATAAATCAGTTTGTTCTGTTGGAGGGTGTAAGAGTTATGATAGCTGTGCAACAAACACATTTAAAACAGCAGCTGCATCTATGTGTTTCACCTGGAGATGGGCTTATATTAGAATGGGATGTGATAAGGTCATACCAACACGTGTAAATCATCCAGAAGCTGCTCGTCAAGCTGGAAACAAATTTTACAACTGCGTAAACTTAAAACCTATCTGTTGTGGAGGTAGTGGATGGTTCTAAATAAATAATTTATGTTATCAATTAATAAAGTTTTTCTTCATGAGTTGAGTAAAGAGATAGATGATCATATTTTTGATCATCTATCTCTTTCAGGGTTCGACAATACTCTTAACAAGCTAAATATTAATGACCTAAAGGAATTAATACAAAAATATAGCTTACCTGCCCAAGAAGATAGAATTGAATACTGCTGGGCAATTCATGAAAGTGGAATTGAAAATATATGTAACATTAATAATGCCTACTTAAAATCTTATATTATAAGTATCGCTCTTTACTCGCATAGAAATTTAGAATGTATCGATTCGTTGGATGAGTCTTTTTATTATTTATTTATTACATCTTGTTCTTCATTCTCAACAAGTACCAAACAACATGCACTTGATTTTCTTTTTTTCCTTAAAGATGACGTTGACTATCCTGAAGAATACCCACCAAATAATGATTTTTTTCTATTGCTTTCTATATCATATTTATCTTCTTTACTGGGAAAAAAAATAAATAATTTAGGGCTTGTTTTCAAAGAGTGGGACTACCCTCAGTTAGATTCTATCTATTCTGACTTTGCGGAAAGGTGGAGTAATATTTTAAACAATGTTTTAAGTAAAGATATTAACTATTTTCTTTTGGATATATTCACAAGAGTTACCATAAGCCAAATAAATATAGACCCAATATCTCTACCCTCTTCTTGTTTACATAAAAATTAATTGCAAGCTGGAAATTTAGCAAACCAATCATTATCCCTACAAGCCACCTTAACCGCATTAATATCGTTATTCACCACAGACCAGTAGTTCTCTGATACAAAATACCGCACACGTTTCTTACCCGATCTAGGCTGAATATCTGCCAACACCCCCTCTAAATAACCTACAATACGAATTATTTTCAGGGAAAATGAACTCCGAAACTTGAGATGTAAAGGTAGATTATGAACAAAGAAATTGAAAAGTTTGTTGAAATTTCCTCAAAGGTGAATTCATGCTATACGGATGTATATGATAATGGTATAAGATATGATGAGCTTAATTTCGTCATATCTATTGAAGCGTTAAATATCAAAACTAAGTTCAAAGATGAAATTGAATTATTTTTCCCTCTGGAAGATTTTTATTTTTTTAACATGGCAGATGAAGGCTTGTTTTCAGACTATGTACTAGCAAATTATTTTGAAGAACCTCATTTTAATTGGCTTGCGCTTAGTGAAAGCCCCGTACTTGAGGACTTAAACTCCAAATGCTTCGATCTTTCTAAGTCAATGTTTTTGATAGATTTTTTGATTTTTACATCTGGAATATGCTTTCAAGTTATTTCACAATCGGCACCACAATTAATAATAACGAAGCAAAACATGAGTAATAGAAAAACAGATAATAACGAATCAGGAACATCCATCCAAAACCACTAGAAAGGTAATCTAGGACGTCCATCCAAAAGCGGCATAAACACAGCGATAAACGGTTGATGATGAATAGCCTACGAGAAAACAAGCCTTTTTCAGTGCTTGAACTTTAATAACGCAGAGACCGCTGAGTACCGCAGAGAAATCAGATGCTTTTGTATTTGGACTAGCAGGGGCATTTGAACAGAAACTTACGGTTTCGATGGTCAAATTAGTTCATAACCGTAATTTCCTGTAAGAAAACCACCTGCCAAATTCTTAAAAATCTTCGTTTTTGATAACTCTCTTAATTGAGAAAGAATGACCAGCTTTGCTGGGTTTATCATTATCACAAACCTATCTTAAAACTAAATCACCGACTAGGCACAGTAGCATGAGTTTTGAGAATATATTAAGCAGCCACTAGCTCATGGATAACGCTAGGTTCATTTATAATCAGGTGCATTAAACAATTTACCGCGCCAGAGGAAGGGTAACGACCCTGTTCCCAGTCACGTAATGTTGCAACAGGTGTATGAATAAGGACTGCAAAATCCTTTTGTGAAAGCCCTGTACTGGTTCTTGCATTGCGGATTAAAAGCTGTTCTTCTGTATAGGTTCTCTCGGTCTTACCTTGCTCCATTTCCGCAAGGCTTTCTTTCAAGCCTTCTATTTTCTGACCTGCATCTTTCTCAATGGCTTCTGCTATTTTATCAATGTTCATCATTCAACCTCTTTTTAATATCTTGTGAGGACATATTGCTTTGTTTGGATTTTTTGTAGATGGCTATAAGGTAAAGTAGACCTTCGTTTAATTGATTGAAGTAAATCACCCTTACACCACCACGTTTTCCACCACCTTTAATTGACCAACGTACTTTCCTTGCACCATCTGCTTTAGGTATTACATCGCCAGATTCAGGGTTTAATGCTATCCACTGGATAAAGTCTAATCGTTCGTCCTCTGACCATATTTTATCAACGTGCTGTTTAAAGGTTGGTGTTTCCACGACTGTAATCATAATTCATTATACTACGGGTAATCCGTACTTTCAATGAAACCGTAAGTTTCTGTTCAAATGCCCCCGCTAGTCCTAATAGCCCACTCAACTATTTTGATAGCAATGGTAAACTTTTTCAGTGGCTTTCTGACCTTTTTGTTCCTACAATAACTTTTAGTAGGGCAGAGCTTCCTCATGTTTCTCTTACAATAATTACAGGA
>JALSJU010000066.1 GCA_026989145.1 Thiotrichaceae bacterium | reverse complement strand
AAGAGTCTTACAGGGAATTATTTAACGTTCAGGTTGGCAAAGAGCTATTAACGGAGATACGGGAAAGTACAAACAGAGGTTTGGCTTTGGGTAGTAATTCTTTTGCTGCGCAAATAGAAAAGTTAACCAATGCCAGAGTGACAAAAAAGAGAATAGGTAGACCCAAGAAAAAATAAACCTTACACTGACCCCAGTTTTCCCAGTTTTCTCAAGGCGATATACGAAGCCACCGGATTGAGCCGGTGGTCGTTCACATTTAAGCTGCTGAAAGTTGAGTAACATGAAGCTCATTTCGATGTTGTTCGGCTTGCCAAAGATCATACTGTGATTGCTGATTTAACCAACTTTCAGAAGATGTATTAAATGCGATAGACAGACGAACTGCCATTTCTGGGCTAATGCCAGCCTTACCATTTAATATGCTTGATAAGGTTTTTCTACTAATACCTAGACCTTTAGCAGCATCAGTTACCGTTATACCTAATGGCTCGATACATAATTCTTTTAATACTTCTCCGGGGTGTGGGGGATTGTGCATTAACATAATTCACCTCTAATGATAGTCTTCATAATTTACAACCTCTGCATGAACTCCTTCAAACTTAAAAGTTACACGCCAATTTCCGTTAACTCTTACAGAGTACGTTTCAGCTCTATCACCTGACAATGGATGAAAGAATAAACCCGGTAAGTTCATATCTTCTGGTGAAGTAGAAACATTTAACCGACCTAAAATTAACTTTAGACGATTTGCGTGCTTAGGCTGAATACCTGACTTGCGACCAGTTTCAAAGAATAACTTTAGGCCTTTATGCTTAAAACCCTGTATCATAGATGAATTGTAACCTATAACGTAACAGGGCTCTATTTATTTTTTGATCCTAACCTGTTCTAGGATGGTACAAGTGCCCAGTTGAACAACTATCGGCCAATTTTGATAGCTTATAAAGCTTGAATGATATGCTCACTAAACCCATAATGCACAATTCTTTTAAGACTGTGCATTTTTTATGCCTGTCACATAACTATTCAGGTATCCGTTTTGATTACAGCATCTAATATCACCATGCAGTTTGGCGAGAAGCCATTGTTTGAGAATGTTTCCGTTAAATTTGGTAATGGCAATCGCTATGGTTTGATCGGCGCGAATGGTTGTGGAAAGTCTACCTTTATGAAAATTCTTAGTGGCGAACTTGCACCAACAGCGGGTAACGTTACGCTTGATCCCGATATTAAATTCTCTGTCTTGGGGCAGGATCAATTCGCTTTTGAAGAATTTAGCGTGCTTGATACGGTTATTATGGGCGATAAAGAGCTTTGGAAGGTTAAAGCGGAGCGTGACCGTATTTATGCTTTACCTGAGATGAGCGAAGAAGAGGGTATTAAGGTTGCTGATCTTGAAATTGAATTTGGTGAATTAGATGGTTACACGGCAGAGGCTCGTGCAGGTGAGCTATTACTTGGTCTAGAAATTGCCGAAGATTTACATTGGGGTTCTATGAGCTCGGTTGCACCAGGCTGGAAACTACGTGTTCTACTGGCGCAAGCGTTGTTTGCTAATCCTGACTTGTTATTGCTGGATGAGCCAACCAATAACCTTGATATTAATACTATTCGCTGGCTTGAAAATATCCTTAATGCGCGTAAAAGTACGATGGTAATTATTTCGCATGACCGTCATTTTTTAAACAGTGTTTGTACCAATATGGCTGATTTGGATTATGGTGAGTTGCGTTTATTTCCTGGTAATTATGATCAATATATGACAGCAGCTACTCAGGCGCGTGAGCAGTTGCAAAATGAGAATGAGAAAAAGAAAGCAAAAATAGCAGAGCTACAACAGTTTGTAAGTCGTTTTTCGGCAAATGCCTCTAAAGCAAAACAGGCAACATCACGACAAAAACAGTTAGATAAAATCGAATTAGCACACATTAAGCCATCTAGTCGTGTGAACCCTTACATTGTTTTTGAACAAGAAAAAAAGCTTTTCCGTAACGCACTAGAAGTGAAAGGCTTAAGCAAAAGTTTTGACGAGCCTGTTTTCCAAGATGTTGACCTGATGGTTGAGGTGGGTGAGCGTATTGCGATTATTGGCCCTAATGGTATCGGTAAAACAACCTTGTTGCGCTGTTTGGCAGAAGATATTAAACCCGATAGCGGCTTTGTAAAATGGTCTGAAAATGCCACGCTTGGATACTACGCACAAGATCACGCCCATGACTTTGAAGATGGTGAAAGTCTTTATGATTGGATGAATAAATGGCGTAATGAAGATGACGATGAGCAAGCAATTCGTTCGGTGCTCGGTCGTCTATTATTCTCAAAACACGACAGTGAAAAATCGGTTAAGGTGATCTCGGGTGGTGAGCAGGGCCGTATGTTATTTGGTAAGTTGATGTTGCAAAAAGATAATATTTTGCTGATGGATGAGCCAACCAATCACTTGGATATGGAATCTATTGAGTCACTCAATTTGGCGTTAGAAAACTACGATGGCACGTTATTCTTCGTCAGTCATGACCGTGAGTTTGTAAGCTCGTTAGCGACACGTATTATTGAAATGACACCTACGGGTATTAATCAATACACCGGTACTTACGAAGAGTACTTGGAAAGTCAAGCATCTTAATATTCGGGCTACTCTGAAAAATCATTCGTCAAACTTTTAATCGCAGCGTTTAGTCCTAAATCATCGAGTAAAGTAGGGCGTAAGTCACGTGAAATCCTCCGCACTTCTTGCATTGTGTCACTTAAAATCTCACTGGCATCATCAAGCGCTGTACTAACCTCTTGTTGTTTACTGGTAGATTGTTTGGTTAACTTTTGCTTTGCACTATCCAGTTTGTAACTCACTGAGACTAAGAGTTGATTGATGCCATCATGCAATTCGCGTGATACGCGTTTGCGTTCATCTTCTTGAAAGTTGACCGTTTTATGAGTGAGTTCACGCATCTTTTGAGTCGCCATTTTGCTTTCAGAGATGTTGATTAAAAAGCCGGTTAAAGCGGTTAATAATGTAGCAGCTATCGCAATTAATGAGGTTAATAATAAGGTGTCATTGGTGGATTTTTGGGCTTTAGATTTTATGCCCGTCACACCCGCATCAATGTCATCAATATAAAGTCCTGTACCTATCATCCATTGCCACTTATCTAAACCAATTGAGTAGCCCAGCTTTTCAATGGATTTCCCACCAGAGGGTTTATCCCATAGGTAGCGTGTGTAGCCACCGCCATTTTTTGCTTGTTGAATCAGTTCGCGAATAAGGTATTTGCCATTATCATCTTGAAAATCAAATAAATTGCGACCTTCAAGCTGTGGTTTTCGAGGGTGTACAATATTGGTGCCTTTAAAGTCATAAACGAAAAAGTAGCCGTCTTTACCAAACTCCATGTTTTTGAGGATATTATAGGCTTCCTGTTTGGCATATTTTGTATCAATACTCGTATTATCATAGGCACTTTTAACAGCTGAATATGCTAGCCCCAGATAGTTTTTTAATTCTGCTTTTTTTGAGGCTAGTAGCTCAGCTTCAAACGTTATTGCCTGTGTATTTGCTAGTTGTTTGGTTTGTTTGATAGTGAATAACGTGATAACTGTAATCGCAACGATAAGCGGGATAAGTGTCAGTAAACTTATTTTTGTTTTATACGGAAGAGATGTGAAAAATGCCATAATGGAAGGATAGCGAGTTGACACAAAAAAAGCCATAATTCTAGATCCCAAATAATACTTGTAAAACAGGAGTTTTACGTGAGATCAGACGAAGTAGATGTTGTATTAATTGGTGCAGGTGCGATGAGTGCCACGTTGGCATCAATGCTGAACCAGCTTGATCCAACGTTATCTATGACGATTATCGAGCGTTTAGACAAACCATTACAAGAAAGTAGTGCAGGGTGGAATAATGCTGGTACAGGGCATGCCGCTTATTGTGAATTAAATTACACGCCGCAATGTGAGGATGGTTCGGTCGATGTTCACAAGGCATTTGGTATCAATGCGCGGTATGAGGTAAGTCTTCAATATTGGTCATATCTGGTTAAGCAGGGTGTATTGCCTAAGGCAGAGAATTTTATTAATCCTGTGCCGCATATTAGTTTTGTCTGGGGTGAGGATAATGTCGATTTTTTGCGTAAACGACGGCAGGCGTTAATCGGGCACCCTATGTTTGCGAATATGGAATTTAGTGATAATTTTGAAGAGTTAAGTGAGTGGATGCCATTAGTCATGCAAGGTAGAAACCCACAACAACCTGTAGCGGCGACACGGGTCGCACATGGCTCAGATGTAAACTTTGGTGCGGTGAGTCGTTATATGTTGGATCATTTGAAACCACAGGATAATGTTAACTTATTGTTGCAGACAACAGTGGAAAGTATTACTCAAGGCGCTGACAAACGTTGGCGTATTCAAATTAAAGACCTGAGCGCTAAAAAGGCTAAAGGCGATAATTCTCGTCACATAAATGCTAAATTTGTCTTTATTGGTGCAGGTGGTGCAGCATTATCCTTATTGCAAAAGTCTGGAATAAAAAAGGCTAAAGGTTATGGTGGTTTTCCTGTGAGTGGCCAATTTCTAGTCTGTAAAAACCCTTATGTTGTTAAACAGCACCTTGCTAAAGTCTACGGTAAAGCTTCTGTTGGTGCTCCTCCAATGTCAGTTCCGCATCTTGATACGCGTTATATTGACGGGGAAACGGTTTTGTTATTTGGACCGTTTGCCGGGTTTACGACCAAGTTTTTAAAGCATGGTTCGGTGTTTGATTTATTTAAGTCACTACGCTTGAATAATATAGTACCGATAATGAGTGTTGGGCTGAAAAACTTAGGGCTATTGAGTTATTTAATCAAAGAAACATTTCAATCACCTAAGGCTCGTTTGAAAGCATTAAAGAGCTATTATCCTCAGGCAGTTGAAGCTGATTGGTCTTTACATATTGCTGGGCAACGGGTGCAAATTATTAAGCAAGACTTAGAGAGGGGAGGTGGGAAGCTTCAGTTTGGTACTGAGGTGGTTTATGCCGATGATAATAGCTTGGCTGCATTGTTAGGTGCATCGCCTGGTGCATCGTTGCTAGTCCCAATTATTTTGGAAATTATTGAAACTTGCTTTCCAGAGCGTTTGAAAACAGATGCGTGGCAACAAAGTATACGCAGAATGATCCCATCTTACGGCATTTCTATCGTATCGAATCAAGACTTGTTTATGTCGATATGCGAAGATACTTTGAAAACTCTCAAGTTGAGACTTAGGACTAACCAGTCCTCGGACAGACTTTAGGGTAGTTCGTTCAGCTCATCTGCGCCTTCTTTTTCAGGCGGAAGCAGTGCTTCGCGGGTTACGCCCATCATAATCAATGAGCTACTTGCTACATAGATAGAGGAGTAAGTACCTACAACCACGCCAATAATCATTGCCATTGAGAAGCCGTGAATGATCTCGCCACCAAGGAAGAATAGCGCAAGCAATACCAATAGTGTTGTTAGTGATGTCACTATGGTACGTGAGAGCGTTTGGTTGATGGAGATATTGATTGACTCTTCAGAACTGGCTTTACGCAACTTTAAATAATTCTCGCGAATACGGTCAAATACGACGATGGTGTCATTCAGTGAATAACCGATAATGGCGAGCACCGCTGCTAAAATCGTAAGGTCAAATTCAATACGGAAGATGGAAAAAATACCGATAGTGATAATGACATCATGTAGCAACGCTACAATTGCGCCGAGTGAGAAGCGAAATTCAAAGCGTAAAGTCACGTAGATGAGAATGCCTGCTAATGCCAGTAGCATAGCGACGCCACCGTCATCACGTAACTCGTCACCAATTTGTGGGCCGACAAATTCGACACGGCGCAACACAATATTCGGGTTGTCTTGTTTTAAAACGGCATAAATCTGATCGCCAATTTTGGCTTTTTCATTAGATGTTATTTTTTTTGTCTTATCCGTTTTTGGTGGAGTAATACGAATTAAAACATCTTTGGCTGTGCCAAAATGTTGCACCTGCGCTTCAAACTTAGCCTCTGCTAATTTTTTACGAATCGGTTCTACATCGGTTGCTTCGGGGTAGCCGATTTCAATTACGGTACCGCCGGTAAAATCTACACCGAGGTTTAAACCGTTGACAATCAAAGAGCCGATAGAGGCAATTATTAAGAGAGCCGACAACATCATTGCAGGTTTACGTGCGCCGACAAAGTTTATGAGTTTCTCTGTTGTTGTTTTTTTTGCAGTCATTTTTATATCCCCTATATGCTCAGCTTTGTGATTTTTTTGCCACCGTAAATCATATTTATAATGGCACGGGTGCCAAAAATAGCGGTGAACATGGAAGACACAATGCCAATGGCAAGTGTGGTGGCAAAACCTTGAATAGGGCCTGTGCCCATGCCAAACAAAACAATCGCCGCGATTAAGGTAGTGATATTGGCATCAGCGATGGTTGAGAATGCTTTTTCATAGCCCGAATGAATCGCGGCTTGTGG
Source organism: Thiotrichaceae bacterium (assembly GCA_026989145.1). Classification (GTDB taxonomy): domain Bacteria; phylum Pseudomonadota; class Gammaproteobacteria; order Thiotrichales; family Thiotrichaceae; genus Cocleimonas. The sequence continues at coordinate 9,771 of JALSJU010000066.1, read as the reverse complement.
CGTTAAACCATTTTTTAATTCTTCTTTTATTCGCTCAAAAATAAGCACATTCGCATCAACTGCCATACCCACCGTTAGTACGATACCTGCGATGCCGGGCAAGGTTAAGGTTGCTTGCATTAATGAGAGTATTGCGACGATTAACACTAAGTTTAAGGTCAGAGCCATATTCGCTACCAAACCAAAGACCTTGTAATAAACAGCCATAAATATAAGCACTAAAATAAAGCCGATAATAACTGAATTAAAGCCAGCTTTAATATTATCAGCACCCAAGCTTGGGCCTACAGTTCGCTCTTCGACTATGTAGATAGGGGCCGCTAATGCGCCTGCGCGTAAGTCTTCTGCGAGTAGGTGAGCTTCTTGAGGAGAGTCCAAACCATTAATCATAAAGCGTTTACCCAGTTGAGACTGGATTTGTGCAATACTGATAACTTCTTTTTTGGTGACACGTTTTTTATGAATAGTGCCATCGTCTAATTTTTTAGTGATGTATTTGTCTTCAATATAAACCACTGCCATCAATTTTTTGATATTCGCACCTGTGATCTTTGAGAAGCGCTTTGCGCCCGATGCATCCAATGAAATATTGACGGAAGGCATTTGTTGCTCATCAAAACCGGCTGATGCTTGGGTGATGCGATCCCCGCTTAATATAATTTTACGTTTTAATAAAACCGGTCTACCGTTACGCTCTTTGAATAGTTTAGAGCCGGCGGGTATTTGTCCGCTAGCCAATGCTTGTTGGGCATCATTGCCTTCATCAACCATGTGAAACTCAAGTGTTGCGGTGCCACTGAGTTTTTCTTTAACAGCGCTAGGGTCTTGTACACCAGGGAGTTGAACAACTATTCGTTCGAGTCCTTGTTGTTGAATAATAGGTTCGCTAAGTCCAGTGCTGTTTAGCTTGCGGCGTAGGGTAATAATGTTTTGTTGTAAGATAAATCGCTTGGCATTTTTAATATTTAAGTCGGTTAAGGTTGCCGTTAAACCAAAACCTTTTTCAGTGTCAGCTTTAGCGAAGTCAACATCAGTACGGTATTCGCGTTTTAAAGCCGTTTGTGCATTATTACGCACTGTTTCATCTTTAAATAATAAAATAAGACTATTGGGTATTTTGTTGTACTTTTTTATGCCGAGGTAGCGGAGTTTTTTCTCACGTAACAGTGTTCTAAATTCATCTTTGTGGCGGTCTAGTGCTTTGGAGATAGCGACTGACATATCCACTTCCATCAAAAAGTGCACACCGCCGCGTAAGTCTAAACCTAGGTTCATTGGCTTGGCAGACATTGATGTTAACCATTCGGGGGTGGTAGGTGCTAAGTTAAGTGCTGTTTTGTACTCGTTTCCTAAAGCCTTTCGAATCGTTTCTTGTGCCGCAAGTTGGGTGTCGGGCGTATCAAAGTGAAATACTGCATTTTGGCTGTTGATGTCTGTGTCAATTGATTTTACTGAAAGTGAAGCCTCGGCTAGTTTGCTTTTAATGGTTTCAATAGTCCCAGTGCCAAGTAGCGTGGTTTTCTCAGCCGGTGTCACTTGTACCGCAGGCTCAGAAGGGTAAAGATTTGGTAGTGCATAAACCAATGCAATCACAGTTACGGCGATGAGCAGAAGGTATTTCCAGAGAGGATAACGATTCATTATTATTAACCCAGTTTGTTTTTTGTTTATTTTTTAAACGACTAATTTTAACTACTTTTATATTGCTGGTAGTTTATTGCTTGAAGCTGAAAGAGAGCTTAATAAAAGCTCTTAATTATAATTATTCGAAGATAAATTAAATGCCCTTCATGGTGCCTTTTGGCATAATTGATGTGATTGCATGGCGTTGAATTTTTACATTAGCGCTTTCTGAAACTTTGAGCTCTACAAAGTTATCGCCCATTTTTACAACTTTACCTAAGATTCCGCCGCTAGTGACTACTTCATCACCCTTGTTTAAAGCATCTAACATAGTGGAGTGCTCTTTAGCTTTTTTAGACTGTGGACGGATAATCATGAAATACATGATGCCGAAGAATAAAGCAATCATAAAAATAAGCTGTAAACCGCCACCTTGTGGTGCTGCTTCGCCTGCTGCCATTGCGTCTGATATGAAAAAGTCCATTGTGTTCCCCGTTAAAATACTACTGCTAAGAAGTGTTACAAATTATTCATGTATTATGCCATGACTATTATTGTGTCACTAGGTTAAAAACTTTGAGGTATGAATATATGTTTCTTTTATTTTATTTCAAGCGCTTTCCCATGGAAAATTTATAACCTCTTGAATGCTTTTGACGTTAGCAAGAGTCATTAGAATGCGATCTAGCCCAATTGCGACACCAGAGGTTACGGGCATGCCAGCCTTCATTGCGTGTAAAAAGTGCTTATCTTGAGTGATTATTGTTTGTTGGTTCGTTTTACGGTGTGCATTTTCAGTGTCTAATATTTCCAGATTGCGTTGGTAGCTGATCTCTTCTTGATAACCATTAGCTAGCTCACTGGTGCCTAGATAAACTTCAAAACGTTCGGCAACCTGATAGTTTTTTTCTGTTCGAAGTTGGGCGAGTGCAGATTGTTCGGCGGGATAGTCGATGATGAAGGTGAGTGATTTTTTATCAAATTCTGGTTCAATACAGTGAGTGAGTAAGGCATCTAGTAAAGCTTGTTGATCAAGATTGTTGGTCGCTAAACCGCTGATGTTTTTTTGCACGCAGTTTGCAAGTTCTCTCTGGTTTGTTTGATGCGGGTTAATGCCAAAGGTGTCTATAAAGAGCGTTTTATAGGCAATTATTACCGTATTTTTTTCTACGCTAGGTAATAAGGATAAAAGTAACTCGGTAACTTCTTGAATGAGTTGGTGATAGTGAAAGCCAACACGGTACCACTCTAGCATTGTAAATTCAGGGTTGTGGTTGCGACCTGTTTCGCTTGCCCGCCAAACCTTGCAGATTTGATAAATATCGCCACTGTTATCAGCAAGTAGCCGTTTCATGGCGTACTCGGGGGAGGTGTGTAAATAACGGGGTGAGTTATCTTGTTTTATTTCTTGGTTTAATTGGAAAGATTCTATAAAAGGGTCGGTATTGCCTGCTTGTGAAAGAGCAGGTGTTTCTACCTCTAATACGTTTTTTTGCAAAAAAAACGCCCGAATGTCATGTAACATTTGGGCGCGGAGCTGGCGAGTTTTATGGGCGGTGGCAGGTTTCCAACTCATGTTCGGTTTGTTTTTATGCTTCGAAAAGTTAAGCTTCTTTGGCGCGTGATAAATATTCACCTGTTCGTGTATCAATTTTCACGACCTCACCTTCTTCTACAAATAACGGTACTTTTATTTGTGCTCCAGTTTCAACAATGGCTGGTTTTGTCGCACCCTGCGCAGTGTTGCCTTGTACGCCAGGATCACACTCGGTAATTTTAAGTTCAATAAAGTTGGGTGGGGTAATGCTTAACGGCGCTCCATTCCATAGGGTGACGATATATTGTTCCTGTGCTTTTAGCCAAAATTTAACGTCGGTGACAGCGGCTTCGCCAGCAGCATGTTGCTCGAAAGAAGTAGGTTCCATGAAGTGCCAGAATTCACCATCTTCGTAAAGGTACTCCATATCAATTTCCATAACATCGGCAGCTTCTACCTTTTCGCCAGATTTGAAGGTTTTTTCAATCACGCGGTTGGTTTTTAAATTTCGAATACGTACTCGGCTAAACGCTTGGCCTTTACCGGGTTTGACGAATTCATTTTCTACAATCGTGTAGGGGTCTCCATCCATAATAAATTTGAGTCCGCTTTTGAATTCGCTGGTATTATAAGTCGCCACTGCTGTACTCCCTTTTAAATCTAATGTTCCAATGTATAAGCCTATGATAACTGGTATTGCGCCACAAGATAAAGATGATTCTCAGGAACTTGCTAATGCCGCATGGAAATCAGCATTAGCAACAGCGGTTAGAGATCCGCGAGAGTTATTGGCACTGCTGAATTTAAATGAAAAAAAATATTTAGATAAAATAAGTGTTAATGAAAAATTTAAATTATTAGTACCATTATCTTATGTGGCTAAGATGAAAAAAAGTGATTGGCATGATCCTTTATTAAGACAAGTGTTGCCGTTAAAAGATGAGGCTATAAAAGCATTTGGTTTTTTATCTGATCCAGTGGGTGACTTGAATGCGGAAGTTTCTTCAGGAGTATTACAAAAATATCATGGTAGGGTGTTATTAATAACCACAGGGGCTTGTGCAGTTCATTGCCGTTATTGTTTTCGACGGCATTTTCCTTACGCTAACTCAGTGCCTGATAAAGCACAGTGGCAACAGACCTTGGCGAGTATTAAGAGCGACAAAACAGTTACCGAAGTAATTTTGAGTGGTGGAGATCCTTTGATGTTGTCGGATGAGCGTTTACGTTCAATGTGCCAAGACCTTGCTACTATCCCACATATTACGACGTTACGTTTCCATACGCGTGTGCCACTATTTTTGCCGGAAAGGGTGACAGCATACTTTATTCAATGGTTGTCTGAATTGAAAGTAAAAGTGGTAATGGTGTTGCATGCGAATCATGCGAATGAGTTGGATAGCGAGTTCGCGAGTATTATGCGAAAGTTTTCTCAGTGTGGCGTGGTTTTACTTAATCAATCCGTGTTATTAAAAAATATTAATGATGATGCAGATAATTTAGTGCTGTTAAGCCAGCGTTTATTTGAATGTGGTATCTTACCGTACTATCTGCATCAGTTGGATAAGGTGCAAGGGGCTGCTCACTTTGAAGTAAGCAACGACAAGGTGCAAAGGCTTCAACAACAATTAAGAGAGAGGTTGCCCGGTTATTTAGTGCCACGATTTGTTAAGGAAGTTTCGGGCAAACGGTATAAGCAACCTCTCGAATAATGACTAAAGCAGTGCTATAATTTTAAGCACAAGTATTACAACAATAATAATAAAAAAGGTTTTATCAATGGCTTACGCGCTATTTTCTAAAAAGAAAAAAACTACAGAGCAAGCTTCTATAGATCCAATGAGTTCTATTGATATACGTACTGCTGCAAAAGCAAAAGCGTGGGTCGCAACGTTACCAATGGCAGATATGGGTGAAATGACACGACGCTTGTATGTCGGTGTTTCTACTTTAAATCGGGATGCGACTTCTCCAACAGATCGAATTGATGCTACTGAAGTGTTGTTACCTTATGTTCAAATGGTGTTAGAGAACCTTGATCGTCATTTTTTCGTACGTTCATTGCCATTACCTGAAAGAAGTAGCAAAATCTTCGAGCTTAAACAATCGTTGCTCATGGAGGTTGCAGGTTCCTACCAACTATCATCACTTGAAATTTTGACAAAAAAGTCAATATCAAAAAAGAAAGCATTGTTGTCAGTAGGCCGTGCAATGGGCATTATGTGCCAAGTTCTTATGAATGGTTATGAAGTTTATGCTAAGCCGAAGGGTAATTTATGGCATGATCTTCATCATCTTTATTTATTGGCTTGTGAGAATAATTTTGATACCAAAAAAATCCCTAACAATACCCATTTTAATAATGCCGACACCATAGAGGAGCATTATAAACTTATTAATTTGGCAGCTTTGGCTTCACCTAATACCTTACGTCAAGGTGAGATAATGCGCTTGAGAGAATTTTTTAAGGCCACTCTTAAGGAGTGTGCAATTGTTTCCAATGCAGATAAAATACAAGGTAAATATGCACATATTGCTTTGATGAATAGTGATGAGCCTGCCACTTTGATGCCAATAGCTGATTTAGTCAGTTCACAGACGAGTCGTGTCTTTGATTTGTCAAAAGTTATTGCTAGGTTAGAGCAGTTTTCTCACTTAAGCGCACCAACAGACTTGGGTACTCATGATTCTTGGCCTATGTTGACGCATAGTTTGTCAATGCGGTTAATTCATACATTAACAACAATCAAAAATCGCCGCTACAAACGTTTTCCGCGTGAAGAAAAGGCTACTTTAGTTATACGAATGGTAGATGTGCTCGAAATTATCAGAGAAAATGAAGTGGCTTCTTTTTCAGAACAACTTAATCAAGATATGGAAGATGATAATATTTATGAAGCTTTAACATCAGGTGAGCAAGTATCAAGTCCTTGGTCAGAAGTTGATACCTTAGCTGAAGATCGTGATATCAAATTACATACATGGAATATTAGTAATAGCAGTACTGGTGGTTATGGTTTTAGTCAAATAAAAAATGAATCTAGTATGGCACGAGTGGGTGAGTTAATTGCTATTAAAGACGAAAAGGATGAGTCAGAATCATGGCAGGTTGCAGCAATCCGTTGGTTAGATGCTTTCAGTGATAAGGGTTTGCGTATGGGGGTAGAAATTTTATCGTTACAGTCCACAACCGTTACAGTTGAAAAAATATTAAATCGTGAAATTACCCAGAAACTTCCTTTAGAAGGGATTGTGCTACCAAAGATTGAAGGCGCAAGAGAAGAAAGTAATCTAATTTTTCCTGGTTTCATTTTTCATGTTGATGATGAGATTGTGATGACAATTAATTCACAGCCACAGCAAGTTCGGATTACTTCGGTTGATGATACAATAGGGAGCTTTTCATATTGCTCTTATGAAGGTTTTGAAACTGAAAACGCAGAAGAAGGTTCGGTAGAGTCTTTTGATGAAGTTTGGGAGTTTTTATAAGCTGAGACCTTTTTAGTACGAATCGGTGGCGAAAGAAACGGCTAAAGCTATAATAATCGAGTTATTAAAAGTTGAAACTTTTTAAGAAAAATAATATTACAATTAAGGATGATAAAACATTGAAAAATTTTCTCCCATTTGCTTTGCCCTTAATCGGTGAAGATGAAATTACAGAAGTTGTTGATACATTACGTTCTGGCTGGTTAACTACCGGTAAGAAAACGGTACAGTTTGAAAGTGACTTTGCTGAGTTTGTGGGTGCATCGCATGCACTAGCGGTAAACTCTGCAACTTCAGGCTTGCATTTAGCGTTAGAGGCAGTGGGCGTTGGAGCTGGTGATAAGGTTATTACCACTACTTATACTTTTACCGCTACAGCTGAGGTAATTCGTTACTTGGGCGCAGACCCTATTTTGATCGATATTGAGCCTGATACGTTTAATATGAGTCCTGAAAAACTTCGTCAAGCGATTGCTGAAAACGATAATATTAAAGCAATCATGCCCGTGCATTTTGCTGGTCAATCTTGCGATATGGATGAAATCTTAGCGATTGCCAAAGAACATGACCTTAAGGTCATTGAAGATGCTGCTCATGCCTTACCCACAACGTATAAAGGCACAACCATTGGCTCAATATCGGATATTACTGTTTATAGCTTCTATGTGACTAAAACCATCGCAACCGGCGAGGGGGGAATGATCACGACAGAAAATAAAGAGTACCGTGATCGTATGAAAACTATGCGTTTGCACGGCATTAATCGTGATGTGTTTGATCGCTATACCTCTGACAAACCTTCTTGGTTTTATGAGGTCGTTGAGCCAGGTTATAAGTACAATATGACTGATGTCGCAGCCTCTATCGGTATTCATCAATTAAAACAGGCGAATGCTTTTCAACAGCGTCGTGAATGGATTGCGAATCAATTTAATGAAGCCTTTGCTGATTTACCCATGATGACTCCATCTGTTGCTCGCCCTGATGATACGCATGCGTGGCATTTGTATGTATTGCAGCTTGACCTTGATAAATTGACGGTTAACCGTGATAAATTTATTGAGTTGATGGCTAAAGAGAATATTGGTACATCCGTTCACTTTATTCCTTTGCATCTTCAGCCTTATTGGCGTGATCGTTATAATTATCAGCCAGAAGATTATCCCGTTGCATTGGATGTATTTAATCGTGCTATGAGTTTGCCGATTTACCCAAAAATGACAGATGATGATGTTCAGAATGTTATCAATGCTGTAAAGAAAGTTTCCAAGGAAGTATTAAAATAATGTTGGCTAAACGACTTTTTGATTTAGTATTTGTGATACCGGGTTTACTGGTGTTATCACCTGTGTTTTTAGTGGTGGGTTTTCTCATAAAATCTAAAGATGGTGGTGAAATATTTTTTAAGCAAACACGAGTAGGTAAGGGGGGTAAGCTGTTTAAGGTATTAAAGTTTCGCACGATGGTTGTGGATGCCGAAAAAATCGGTGCTAAAGTAACCACAGGTGATGATGTTCGCATTACTCCAGTAGGTTCTTTTTTGCGTAAATACAAATTAGACGAGTTGCCACAATTACTTAATGTATTAATCGGTAATATGAGTTTAGTCGGGCCACGCCCTGAAGTACCTGAGTATGTAGAGTTTTATCCAGAGGAGACTAAAAAAGTTATTTTCTCCGTACATCCAGGAATAACGGACACCGCATCTATTGAATTTGTGAATGAAAATGAAATGCTCAGCGGTTCAAAAAATCCAGTTGAAGATTATAAAAATAAAGTACTGCCTATAAAATTAGGCTACAGCATGGAGTATGTAAAAACACGATCATTGTGGGTAGATTTTAAATTAATTTTAAAAACTGTTTCTGCAATCGTGGCATAAAGCTTTACTATGATAAATCAAATTAAACAATATCTGCTAACACGCACTAGAAGGCAGAAACGTCTTATTATAATACTGATTGACTCAATATTATTGCTGGGTGTTTTATGGATTGCTTTATCATTAGGTAAAAACCAACTTTTATCCCCTGTTGGTAGTGAGTGGCTAGTCTTCCCGCTTATGTTAATGGTAACGCTACCTATTTTCTTTAAGTTTGGTATTTATAAGGCGGTATTACGCTATTTAAAAAACCAAACCATTTCAACCATCCTTTTGTCAACGCTGATATCAACGTTGGTTTGGGCGATCATTGTTAAGTTTTCGGGCTTGTTAGATTTAACTAAGTCAGGTGTCTTATTATATTGGCTAGGCTCTTTCTCTTTAATTGCCGGTAGTCGTTTGCAAGTACAAAAGTGGCTTTATGGCGCACCTAAAATTACAACAGAAAGAAAGAAAGTTTATATTTATGGCGCGGGAGAAGCTGGTACAAAATTAGCCGCATTGTTAAGCAATGAAGCAGGTTATTTTGTTGAAGGTTTTATTGATGACGACCAATCGCTAAAAGGCTGGACGGTGCAAGGCGTTACAGTTTCCATCTTCGATAAGGTTGCGCCTGTTTTAATGGCAGAGGCAGAGGATACTGAAGTGATTCTTGCAATGCCGAAAATCACCCGAATGCAGCGCCAGTTTATTATTGAGCGATTAGAGCCGTTTCCTGTAAAAGTTCGTATTATTCCAACTATTGGTGATTTTGCGAGCGGTAAACTTAGTGTGTCGGATATTAAAGATATTGATATTGATGATTTACTCGGGCGCGAGCCTATTAATCCTGACCCTGAGTTACTCCCTGCCAATATTACTGATAAGTTAGTCTTAATTACTGGTGCAGGTGGCTCGATAGGTTCGGAGCTTTGCCGTCAAGCACTAAGATTAAAGCCCATAAAACTAGTGCTGGTCGAACTTAGTGAGTTTGCGCTGTATCAAATAGACCAAGAACTGAGTGATGTGATGCGTGAGCTTGATTTTGATGTTGAAATCGAACGTATTCTTGGGTCATGTGGCGATAAAAAGTTACTTGATGGTGTTTTTGCAAATAATAAAGTACAAACAATTTATCATGCTGCAGCTTACAAACATGTTCCGTTGGTTGAAGAAAACCCAGTCGCAGGATTGAATAACAATATTTTTGGAACTAAGGCATTAGCTGAAAAAGCGCTAGAATCTAAGGTTGAAACATTTA
>JALSJU010000065.1 GCA_026989145.1 Thiotrichaceae bacterium | reverse complement strand
GATGATAATGGTAAGTTAGGCTCTGTAGAGATAGATGATGGAAACACCTCAAGAGGTTCTGCTGTCTATATTGCTGATGCATTGACAGGAAATATAGTTTGGAAAAATACTGATAAGTTAGATTATGCTGTAGCGGGAGATATCCAAACGATAGATGTAGATCGAGATGGTTCAATAGATCGTTTATATTTTGGTGACACCGGTGGCACAATATGGCGAGCTGACTTGAATACAACTATAGCAGGTTCAAATGCAGATGACGGATCTGTTAAGGCTCGACTTAAGCCGTTTGCACGTTTAGGTGACGTTAGTACACCTGCGACAGTTAGACGCAAGTTTTTCACTGCACCTGATATTGCTTTTTTCAGGTATAAAGGAAAGTTAGTGATTACCTTAGCTGTTGGCTCAGGAGACCGTGCTATCCCGCTAGAAGAGAATAGTGATGATCAATTCTTTGTGTTAGTTGATCAAAACCCATTAACGGTACCTGTTACTGCACCAAATGCAATAACATTTGCTGACTTAGGGGATAGGAAGTCGCCTACAAAATTTGGTTGGAAATATGACTTAACGGCGATGACAGGTGAGAAAGTATTATCTTCACCGCTTATCTTTAATAATAATGTGGTATTTAGTACATTTGGTAAAGGCGGAACAACATTAAGTGCGAATAGTTGTAGTACTGTTACTAATAACAAGTCTCGGACTTACCTAATGGATTTAATGACAGGAGCAGCCAGCCTTGACTTAAATGGTGATGGTCAGGTAAAAGACCCTGATGATTTATCTACAGAAGGGCGTTCTGGCGTTATTTCGCAAACACCTCAAATTGTATTTACCAAGTTGAAGTCAGATGACCCTAATGCGACAGATCAAAGCTGTAAAAAAGGCAGTTGTGTAAGAGCGTTTGAGATAGTGGATGGTACGGGTGTATCAATTGCGAATGATACAACACTTTCAGCTCAGGGGGCAGCAGCCGCGTTACAAAATACTTTGCCAAGAACATACTGGTTAGAGGAAAAAACGAATTAATAATAACAATGAATGGATAATATAATGAAAAAGCAACAAGGTTTTACACTGGTAGAACTTATGATCGTCGTAGCAATAGTCGCCATTTTAGCGGCAATTGCAATGCCTTCATACAGTCAATATGTCACTAAAAGTAACCGTGCCGATGCAAAGGTCGCATTAATGAAATATGCCCAAATGCAAGAAAGTTATTTTGTGCAAAATATGAGTTATGCGAAGGACTTAACGACAGGAGCAGGTGGGTTAGGATTAGGGGCTACTGTAACGTCTGAGAATGGTCATTACTCAATAACAATGACAGAAGTGCCTACAAACTGTGCTGGTACCAATGTTACACCATGCACAGGGTATACCTTAACAGCGACAAGAGCAGGTAGGCAGGCAAATGATGATGCGTGTAAAACCTTTACCATTGATCAATTAGGAATTAGAGCCGCTACAGATGCTGCAAATGCTGCTACAACAGCTTGCTGGTAGGTAGAGATGCTGTCGTAGCGCTATGCGCTTAGTTCGGTAATCAGGCATCATTATGGTGAAGTGGTTGCATAAGTAATACGCGGATTATTATTTAAGTCAGTCAAGTTTTTAGGCTTGCTTAGGTAGTATTTATGCATAAGGTCTAGTGTATCTTCGGCCTGATCAAACCCATGTTCAATAATTAAAAAGCCACCTTGTTTAAGGTGGCTTTTTGCTTTTTGAATAATTTTTTCAATATCCGCTAATCCGTTATTCTTGGCGGCTAAAGCTTGAAAGGGCTCGAAGCGAATAGTGGTTTTTAAATGCGAATCTTGCGGATTAATATAAGGAGGGTTTGAAACAATCAAATCGAAGTTGCTCGTTGAAACATTGGAATACCAATCAGACTGTATAAAATTGACATTATTTGTTAAATCATGCTTCTGGGCGTTTCGATGCGCGACCGTTAAGGCCTTTTTAGAATAGTCGCTGGCGGTAATTTTAGCATCGGGTCGTTCACTGGCGAGAGCTAAGGCTATAGCACCTGACCCAGTGCCCAAATCAAGTATTTTAGGGTTGTAAATGTTCTGGATTTTTTCTAAAGCAGTCTCAACCAATAACTCGGTTTCAGGTCGGGGGATTAATACGTCCTCAGTAACAATTAAATCCAATGTCCAAAAGGGTTTATGCCCTAACAAATAAGCGACAGGATAGTCTGTTTTACGTTTTTCTATTAACGGCTCAAAGCAGTTGAGTTGATTGTCGCTCAGTTGTTTCTCTGGCCAAGTATGCAGGTAGGTTTGGTTTTTATCCAAACAGTGCGCAAGTAATAATTCTGCATCCAGAGTAGGGGTATCAGAGGTTTTTTCTAATGCCTTTCTGGCACTTTTTAATGCCTGTGAAATGGTTATTAATAATGGCTTATTTAGTTGTTGCATAGAGATTTTTTGTTGCCGTAGAAACACGCGGAAAGTCACAGAAAATAGGGGGTAAGCTTTTGTGTTTTCCGCGTTTTTTTCGTGTCCTTAAGTGGCTAAGTTATTTTAATGCTCTTCACTTAATGCAGAAAGTTGCTCTGCTTGATATTCATTAATCAACGGTTCTATAATTTGATCTAAAGAGCCAGACATAAACTCATCCAGCTTATACAGTGTTAAATTAATACGGTGATCGGTGACACGTCCTTGGGGGAAGTTGTAGGTACGAATGCGGTCAGAACGATCCCCCGACCCGACTAGCGATTTACGTTCTTCGGCCTGTTCATTGTGTTGTTCCTGGCGTTGTCCTTCTAAAATTCGAGCGGATAAAACAGACAAGGCTTGTGCTTTGTTTTTGTGTTGCGAGCGTTGATCTTGGCATTCCACTACAATCCCAGACGGCAAATGGGTAATGCGAACTGCAGAGTCGGTTTTATTCACATGCTGACCACCTGCACCCGAGGCACGAAACGTATCAATGCGTAAATCGCTACTTTTAATATCGGGCGCTTCGACCTCATCAGGCTCTGGCATCACCACCACGGTAGCCGCGGAGGTATGCACGCGACCTTGAGATTCTGTTTCGGGTACGCGTTGCACACGGTGCGCACCGGATTCAAACTTTAATTTAGAGTAGACATTGGTGCCGACAATACGGGTGATAATTTCACGATAGCCGCCTTTTTCGCCCATGCTTTGATTCATGATTTCCACTTTCCAGCCTTGTTGCTCCGCAAAACGTGAATACATGCGGAATAAATCTCCTGCAAAAATTCCCGCTTCATCGCCACCGGTACCCGCGCGAATCTCTAGAAAGGTATTGCTATGATCATGCGGGTCTTTGGGGAGTAGTAATTTTTGTAAATTTATTTCAAAGGCTTCTAGAACGGGCTTTAATTCGTTGATTTCTTCTTGTCCCATTTCTTTCATTTCAGGGTCGTTGAGCATTTCTTTAGCTGTAGCCAAGTCATCCTGAGCTTGCTGAAATTTTTGAAATTCTTGTACAAGGGGTTCTAGCTGGCTGTATTCCATCGATAACTGACGAAATTGATTTTGATCGGCCATTACCTCAGGCTCAGCTAATAGCCCAGCAATTTCTTCGTGGCGATCGATAAATGATTCTAGTTTGGTAATCAGGGATGCTTTCACGATTTAGTTTTTATCCTTTTTGTTTAACTGAGCGTTTTGTTGGCTTTCATTAGTTGAAACGTTAGATAAGTTGAGTAATTTATCAGATGCTTCTAATAATTTATGGTCCCCTGCACGGGCAGCTTTATTCATCGCCACCGTGGCATCGTGCGCTAATTTGTTGCTTAGTGTGTGAGCCAAGAATTGCAGAGTCTCTTCTGCCGATGCGCCATTATTCAACATGCGCTTGGCTTTATGCAAGGACTCATCTTGAATAGCGGTAACTTTACTGCGGTATTGTTTGATTAAGCCCATTTGATCTTGTGCGCGAATCCAGCCGAGAAAAGTTTCTACTTCTTCTGTTACCATGACTTCTGCATGGTTGGCGGCTTCTTGGCGAGATTTTAAATTATTTTCAATGACGGATTGTAGATCATCAACGGTGTATAAAAACACATCATCTAGTTCTGCAACTTCAGCTTCAATATCACGAGGGACAGCAATATCAACCATAAAAATAGGTTTATGCTTACGCTTCTTTAGCGCCCACTCTACGGTGCCTTTGCCAATAACGGGAACCGGTGCAGCAGTGGAGGAAATAACAATGTCAGCCTCGGGTAAATAATCACTAATTTCCTGCAATGAAACACCGATACCACCTAATTTGTTTGCCACTTTATTGGCGTTATCAATACTACGGTTAGCTATAATAATTTTACCGATAGAGCCATTTTGTAAATGCTTGCCAACTAGCTCAATGGTTTCACCCGCACCAATTAAAAGTGCAGTTTTATTGTCAAGTGTACTAAATATTTGCTTTGCGAGATTAACTGCCGCATAGGCAACGGATACTGGGTTGGAGCCGATACTGGTTTGTGTGCGTACTTTCTTAGCGGTGGAGAAAGCATGTTGCATTAAGTGTTTTAGCAGGTTGCCGGCGGTTTTTTGGTCGGTCGCCGTTTTTAATGCGGATTTTAATTGGCCGAGGATTTGTGGCTCGCCTAGAACCATTGAATCTAACCCACTGGCGACTCTTAAAACATGCTTAATCGCATCTTTATCGGTATGGTGATAAACACATTGTTGTAAGGCTTCAAAGCTAATTCCGCCTTGATGCAAGAACCATTGGCATACTTCATCAAACTCATAGTCGGAATGGGTGTAAATTTCTGTTCTATTACAGGTAGATAATATAATAACTTCGTTAGTTTTATTATCAGTAGCATCAATCGACTTTATTTCATTAAGTTTGTCGATTAAGCCCTGAGGGCTGAACGCAACTTTCTCGCGAACCGCAACAGGTGCAGTTTTGTGGTTGATTCCTATGATACGTATCGACATGTGGGGGAGGATTATAGGTGATATTGAGTTTTAAACGTTAATAAATTTTCTGATACGTGCGCTAATTTTACAACTGAAATAATAATTTTTATGCTAATCTAACCAATTAGCAGGATAATGTGGGGTTTTATTCATGCAGTTAGGGGAGAAAGTACGTTTAACTTATAGACTGCAAAATCATTATAAATTACTCAGAGTTTTAAATGATCACTTTTCAACGTTTGATACTGTTTCTTAGCTGCTTATTTTTGAGTGTTGCTTGTCAAAGTAATGCCGCAACTTCTGTAGCTCCAAGAGAAGACAAAATCGCAAAAAAAACGATTACTAGTGCTGTAAAGCCACCAAGAACCTCTGAAAAACACATGAAAAAAGTTTCGATGGATAATTCTGAAACTAGTCCAGAAATTCGCCAACAAACGCAGTATATGTATTTGGCGCTTACCGCAGAACTTTATAATCGCTTGGATGTGCCCAAAGCGTCTGCTGAAAACTATCAACAGTTAGTGAGTCAAGTTAATGATGCTGCAGCAGCTAAACGAGCAACAATACTCGCTGCCACCCATGAGCAGTCTGATAAAGCATTATTAAATGCACAAAAATGGGTGCAGTTACAAATTAATGACTTAGAAGCAAATCAGTATCTTGTGCTGTTATTTTTAAGAAATAATAAAGTACACGCATCGGCCATGCAGCTCAGGCGAATTGAGCAGATAGTGCGGGAGTCTGAAACAGTAGCAGAAGGGAATAGCTTTAAGAGCTTACGCTTTATCGGGGCATTATTGAGCGTTGAATCACACCATCTAGAAGCATTAAATGTTTTTAAAGAGTATCTTAAGCAATCCTCATTATTGAAAGTTCCTGATGACCAAGGCTTGCAGGTGCAACAGCAACTGATATTAGCTTCTTTAGCGAACCAGGCTGGTAGCTATGACGAGGTAATTTCTTCTCTTAAACAGCTTGATAGTTATGTTAGACAAGAAGAAATTGAGCCGAAGAGCTTTGTTAAAGCATCATTAATGAAAGCAAAAGCACTTAAAAAAGTTCAGCGTATCAGTGATGCTGTTGAGATTTTAAAGCCGGTGGTTGATTACTATGATGCGAGTGATTCGGTAACTTTGGAATTAGTTCGTCTATTGATTATGGATGAACAAAAACATACCGCATTTTCCTATTTGAAGGCTTTGACGGAAAAGCATCCGCAAAATAAAGACTTATTAAAGTCTTTAATTGCATTAGAGATTGACCAATCTGATTATGCTAGTGCGACAAAAAATATACAGAAGCTAAGGCAATCTGCTGATTATAAAAGTGATGCAGAGTACTTTATGGCGGAAATTTTTGAGGCGCAAGGCGATATAAAAAGTGCTTTAGAAAAATATCAAAATGTTACTACTGGTTCATTGATGAAAAATGCCGAAAAGAAGGTTGCTCGGCTCAGTAGGCAATTAACACAAGAAAATAAAGCGCAAACTGTTAACTTTAAAAAGAAAATAAAAATTAAAGACTTATAATATTTCTTAGACTTAAAGTTTGTTAAACTGTAAGTCTAAGAAATATTTGAGGGGGATTTTAAAATGAATAGTCGTATACTCATTCTGTTGAGTGTGATTTTGAGTACTTTATACTTGTCCGCGTGTTCTCAAAGCCGTCGTATTACGCCTGTCAACAAGCCCGTTGTCCAAACAGCAAATAAAAATGCAGCGTGGAAAATGCGCCAGCAACAACTTGCTAGGAAACCTAGCTGGACGCTGACTAGTAAAATCGCGTTACGCTATCGTGAGGATCATTGGAATTTTGGTTTAAACTGGCAGCAACGTAATCTCAATAATTATCAAATGAAAATTAAAAATCCCTTAACAGGTGCGATTATTGCGAAGCTAGATAAAACATCTCAGCAAGTTTCCTTATTGTCTGGTGACGGAAAAACCTACCGCGATACAGATGAGGAGCGCCTGTTGCAGCGTCAATCAGGTGTAAAACTACCGTTGAAAGGTATGCAATATTGGGTGCGTGGTTTATCTTCACCGCAGTATAAACTCGATAAGTTAACACTAGACACGCAAGGTCGCCCACAAGCCATTTATCAAGTCGGCTGGAAAATAAGCTATTCACGTTATGTGAATAATCGTTTTGATGCGATGCCGCGGAAAATTGTCATTACCCGTGATAAAGATAATGTGTATTTAAAAGTGATTGCGAAACAATGGCAGGGGCTATAATTTTTGCCAGTATTAAGACTTCCAGCACCCGCAAAACTTAATTTATTTTTGCATATTACCGGTCGCCGTGTTGATGGGTATCATTTATTGCAAACTGTTTTCCAAATCCTTGATTACTCCGATGAAATAACATTGGAGCGAACGTCTGATGGAAATATTAAGAGGATAAAAGGTTTGGAAAATGTGCCGCAAGAGTCTGATCTTTGCGTACGTGCTGCGATGCTATTAAAGAAAACAACGCAATCAAACGGTGGTGTGAGCTATGGTGTGAATATTTCGATAGAAAAGCGTTTACCCATTGGTGGCGGTATTGGTGGCGGAAGCTCTGATGCTGCAACGGTACTTCACGGCTTAAATGCATTGTGGGAATGCGGTTTAACGGTAGCGGAGCTTGCAGAGCTTGGCTTACAACTTGGGGCTGATGTGCCGTTGTTTGTTGAAGGTCAGTCAGCGTGGGCGGAAGGTGTCGGCGAAGCCTTAACCCCTATGATATTACCTGAAAGATGGTATTTAGTGATTCATCCTGAAATATTTGTCTCAACCGAAGAACTTTTTGCAGATAAAGCATTGACACGAGATAATGAAACTATCACAATAGCGCGCTTTCTAGAAAGCAATATATGTGGCTCAGAACTAGAGAACGTATTTGAGAAAATTGTGAGAAAAAAATATCCTGAGATTGATCATGCAATCAACTGGTTATCACAATTTTCTTTAGCACGTTTGACAGGTACAGGTAGTTGTATATTTGCAGTTTTTGATGAAAAAAAACACGCTCAGCAAGTCTTTAATAAGTTGCCTGAACACTGGCAAGGATTTGTAGCAAAAGGAGTAAACCAATCTCCTTTGTTTAGTGCTTTAAAATTTTAAGTGCGTTGAATGGAATGTTGTAGCGTAGATATAGAAAAATATTGGGACGTCGCCAAGTGGTAAGGCTCTGGGTTTTGATCTCAGCATGCGTAGGTTCGAACCCTACCGTCCCAGCCAAATTTATTGATGTATTGCACTGTTATTGGATATAACTAAGCTTTGCAATACATCAAACCCTTAATCTTCTATAGAGATTGATCATGTCAGAGCTCGACAGGATGATGATTTTTTCTGGAAATGCTAATCAAGAGCTTTCCCGCGAAGTTGCCGAATTACTCAATATGTCCTTAGGTGACTGTACAGTTTCTCAGTTTAGTGATGGCGAAGCTCATGTTGAAATACTAGAGAATGTCCGAGGTAAGGATATCTTTGTGATTCAACCGACTTGTGCGCCTACCAACGATAATTTAATGGAGTTGTTAATTATGGTCGATGCACTTTATCGTGCATCAGCTGCCAGAATTACTGCCGTCATCCCATATTTTGGCTACGCACGTCAAGACCGTCGAGTTCGCTCTCGACGTGTTCCGATATCCGCCAAACTCGTTGCTGATATGTTGTCAACCAGTCGAGTTGACCGAGTCTTAACGATTGATTTACATTCTGATCAAATTCAAGGTTTTTTTGATCTCCCTGTTGATAATATCTATGCGTCGACAGTCTTGTTGACTGATATTATTGAAAAAGATTATGCTAATTTAACTGTTGTTTCACCAGATGTAGGCGGAGTGGTGCGAGCGCGTGCGATGACAAAAAGTCTCGGTGATCCGGGGTTGGCAATTATTGATAAACGTCGTCCAGAACCTAATGTATCAGCAGTTATGCATATTATTGGGGATGTAAAAGGCAAAACCTGTGTTTTGATTGATGATCTCGTTGATACAGCAGGTACTCTTTGTCACGCCGCAGAAGCATTAAAAGAGCACGGTGCAGATAAAGTCATCGCTTATGCAACGCATCCTGTTTTTTCTGGTCCTGCCATAGATAATATAAACAACTCGATGCTTGATGAAGTTGTAGTAACTAATTCAATTCCTTTAAATGAAAATGCGCAAAAGTGTGCTAAAATCCGTCAGCTTTCTGTTGCCGATATTTTGGCGGATACTATTTCACGTATCAATAGGGAAGAATCTGTGAGTGAACTGTTTGCTCATGTAGTAGAAGATTAAGCTTTACAAACTGATTGCTAAAGCTTTTATACGTGCAAGACTTGGTCGCGAGTTTTTGCACTTTTTTTAAGAATCTGGATAGAACGAGAGTTCTGTTAATTTAGTTGGAGACATATAATGTCAGCAAAATATATTTTAGAAGCAGAAATGCGCGAAGATTTGGGTAAAGGTGCGAGCCGCCGCCTACGTCGCGTAAATAAAATCCCAGCCGTTTTATACGGTGCGGGTCGTCCAGCGTGGTCATTAACATTGAAAGAAAATCAGTTAATGCGTAACCTACAAGACGAAGCTTTTTATGCAGCAATCATAGAGTTAACACTCGATGGTAAACAGCAAAAAGTCTTTTTACGTGATTTACAGCGCCACCCTGCGAAGCCTTTTATCCTTCATGTTGATTTGCAGCGTGTACGTGACGATGTGGAAATGACGGTTGTATTACCACTTCATTATATCAATGAAGACACGGCACATGGTGTTAAGATGGAAGGTGGGCAGATTATACGTAACGCTGTTGATATTGAGATTACTTGTCTACCGGGTGTTCTTCCTGAGTTTATTGAAGTCGACTTGGCGGATCTAAAGCTGGGTGACTCATTACACTTATCAAGTATTAAGTTGCCAGAAGGCGTAATTTCAACACAGCTTTCCTATGGCGAAGATCACGATCAGCCGATTGTTTCGATTATATCGCCTAAAGCAGAAGCAGTATCTGATGATGCTCCTGAAGCACCTGAAACCGAAAGTGATAGTAGTGATGAGAAGGCTGAAGGTGGTAAACCAGCTGACGATTCATCTGAATAAGATGTTACGTACTACGGCTTAGTATGACAGTATCATTAATTATTGGCTTGGGTAATCCGGGCGATAAATACACCAAAACCCGGCATAATGCCGGGTTTTGGTTTATTAATGCATTGGCAAACCGTGTGGGTGCAAGCTTCAAAGCCGAAGCTAAGTTTTCTGCTGAGGTTGCTAAAGCCACGATTGCTAGTCAGTCGGTCTGGTTATTAAAGCCGTCAACCTATATGAATCGCAGTGGTCTTGCTGCACATCAGTTTAGCTCTTTTTATAAGATACCTGTTGATGAAGTCCTTGTGGCATATGATGAGTTAGATCTTATTGCAGGTACTGTACGCTTAAAAAAATCAGGTGGGCATGGTGGGCATAATGGTCTGCGAGACTTGCATGCTCAAATTTCAAAAAATTATTGGCGCTTACGCTTTGGTATTGGTCACCCTGGAGATCGTAATAAAGTTGCGGATTATGTTCTTTCTCGTCCGAATAAAGATGATGAAATTGCGATTAACAATGCGATTGACAAAGCGCTGGATAATATCGAGTTAATTGTAAAAGGCGAAGATCAAAAAGCGATGAACTTACTGCATACAGAGTGATTTTATCAATTAGCTGTTACTAGCTTTAACAAAGGAAAAATTATGGGTTTTAAATGTGGAATTGTAGGTTTACCAAACGTAGGGAAATCAACCTTATTTAATGCGCTAACCAAAGCAGGTATTGCTGCTGAAAACTACCCTTTTTGTACGATAGAGCCAAATGTTGGGATTGTTCCTGTTCCTGATCCACGTATGGATGCGCTCGCTGAAATTGTAAATCCCGAGCGATGTTTGCCAACCACGATGGAATTTGTTGATATTGCAGGCTTGGTCGAAGGGGCTGCTTCTGGTGAAGGCTTAGGTAATAAATTTTTGTCACATATCCGTGAAACGGATGCAATTGCTCAAGTGGTACGTTGTTTTGATGATGATGACGTGGTGCATGTGGATGGTAAAATAGATCCGCTCTCTGATATTGATACGATTAATACGGAGTTGGCTTTGGCTGATTTAGACTCGGTTGAAAAAGCCATCAAGAGAGCCGAAAAAAATTCACGTTCAGGCGATAAAGAAGCCATTGCACAGCTAGCCTTATTTGAAAGAATACAAGCCAAGTTGGCGGATGGTCAATCTGCACGCTCAGCAGGTATCACTAAAGATGACTTACCATTACTTAAAGAGCTTCAATTAATTACCAGTAAGCCAATTTTGTTTATTGCTAATGTTGCAGAAGATGGTTTTGAGAATAACCCTTATCTTGATTCGGTTAAAGAGTTTGCAAAAAAAGAAGGTGCTGAGGTTGTTGCCGTGTCTGCGCAACTTGAAGCTGAAATGTCCGCTTTAGAAGAAGATGAATTAGAAATGTTTTTGGATGAAATGGGTTTAACAGAGCCAGGTTTAAATCGAGTAATTAATGCCGGCTACCAATTATTAAATTTACAAACATTTTTTACTGCTGGGGTTAAAGAGGTGCGCGCTTGGACGGTACATGAAGGTGCGACTGCACCTAATGGAGCAGGTAAGATTCATACTGACTTTGAAAAAGGCTTTATTCGTGCTGAAGTTATTGCTTATGATGATTTTATCGAGTGTAAGGGTGAGGCAGGGGCAAAAGACTCGGGAAAGTGGCGTTTAGAGGGTAAAGACTATATCTTGCAAGAGGGGGATGTGGTTCACTTTAGGTTTAATGTTTAGCAAGCTTACCATTTAGACAAAAACTTTCTACAGCGTATTATTTTACAATCGCTGTACGGTGTAGATTTTCTAGAAAAGCCTGATCTAGCTCCATAAATTCTGGTAAAGCCAAATTTCCAGCATAGCCGACTTCCGCAAAGCTCTCTAGTTAGTAAATTTTACCCAAGGATATTTTTTATCGTCCTTAATACGGCTCCAAAAAAGAGTGCCCGAGTGTCTCCATGGGTCAAGAATAATACCTTCATTAAATGCTTGTCCCTTAGCGGTAACAACTAAGGTGCTGTGTTCTCTCCAGTAATCGCGCCTAAATGCAACACCGTGATGAAACTGCAGTGACTTCATTGGACGGTTTATTTGCAAGCCCATGTCGCGTGTCCATTGATAACAGAGTCCACGAGGACGATAGCCGTAATTTACTAACACATTGTGGTAGAGTGGCGGGCTCGTCAGTTGGTATCGGTTAGCGAGTACTTTAGGATAAAGTACAGCTTCTCGTGCGACAAACTGAGCTTCAGAGGGTTTTATGTTAGGGCCTAATGAAAGGATCGCTTGGTAGAGGTTTTCTATTTTCGTGTTGTCAGTTGCGTTAATTGCAGAAACAACGGTATTGCCCTGTTTATTCAGCCCCACGTCTTTAAAGCCTACGGAGCTACATGCGCTTAAAATAAGCAGGTTAAATACTAAGCCCATAGCTGTTATTTTTTTTATGTGTAAATTTATCATTATTAAAACTTCTTAATTAGTAGCGTTTGCAGGGTTGTTTTTATTTGAGATATAAACTTTTTGTTTTTTATCATTGACGTAGTATTTTCTAGGGTAATATTTTACCCATTGGTAATTTGGGTCGTCTTTGGTTTTCACCCAATATAATAGGCTAGCATGACGCCAAGGGTCTAAAATTATTGCATCGTCAACCCCTTTACCTTTTGCTGCAACGGTTAATACATTGTGCTCATAGTTGCCACCTTGGTTGGCAACAGCGCGTTGTAGGGTGAGTGTTTTATAGTTTTTAGTGCCAATATGAGAGGTCATATCCCGTGCCCATTGATAGCATAAACCTTTTTCGCGTCTGCCGGTATTTACTAGTACGTTTTGGTAGTTAGGTGGCCACATTAGTCGATATTGATTCGCTAAGTACTTTGGATAGAGTACACCTTCGCGAGCAACCCATGCCGCTTCGATAGGGTCAATCGTTTCTGGGTCTAAAGAAATAATGGCTTTGGTTAAGTCATTTATTTTGACTTGATCACCGCCTTCAATGGCTGAAACCGTAGTGATTTTTTTTGTATCATCAAAGCTAACATTATCATAGTTAATACTACAAGCCGTTAAGAAGCTAAGTGCAACTAACAAAAAAAGGTTAATGGTTGTTAAGTTTGATTGTGTTTTCATGTTTTATAGGTCTTTAAAATAATAGTTAAGCAGGCTTGTGGAAGTGCATAAGATAATTTACCTTCACATCAGAACCCAGCTTATATTGTTGTAGCAGGGGGTTATATGTCATTCCTTTAATATTTTCAAGTTCTAATCCTGTATGGCGGGCCCAATTTTCAAGCTCTGAGGGCTGAATAAACTTAGCATATTCATGCGTCCCTTTTGCCAACATGTTTAAAATATACTCAGCGCCGATGATGGCAAAAGCAAATGATTTTGGGTTACGGTTTATGGTGGAGAAAAACACATGCCCGTTAGGTTTAACCAATTTGGCGCATGCAGTAATAATTGAAGAAGGGTCAGGAACGTGTTCTAACATTTCCATGCAGGTAACAACATCATATTGAGCGGGCTGTTGCTCCGCAATTTCTTCAACTGTAATCTTTTGATATTTGATATTATCAACGCCTGATTCTAGCGCGTGTAATTCAGCCACAGATAGCGGTGCTGCGCCCATATCTATGCCTAGCGTGTCCGCACCACGTAGCGCCATGCTCTCTGATAAGATGCCGCCACCACAGCCGACATCTATAACCTTCTTGTTTTTAAGGCCTCCACAGTGTTGGTCGATGTAGTTAAGGCGAAGTGGGTTGATTTCATGTAGGGGTTTGAATTCACTATCACGATCCCACCAACGGTGAGCGACATCCTCAAACTTTTTAATTTCATTCGCATCAACGTTGTTTACTGATGTCTCTACTTTTTCGGTACTAGCTTGCATGTTTTTACTCGTACAGGGACTAAACTAATACGCTATTATATAGAATTCAGATTCAAACGTTCATAATAATGTTTAGATTTTTAAGTGGCATCATCATTTTACAAGCTGCAACGGTCGCATTGGTTTTGTTAGCTCCGCAAGATTTGACTGGGCTGGCTTGGTTGAGATTGATTATTCCGTTGGTATTTATTGCAGTGTTTACTGCTTTTTGGTTTTCAACGATAGCCAAGCAAAAAAGTAAGGAAGAGCTTGCCGAGCTACATCAACAACATGCGCGTGAACGTGAAAAGATTCAAGTAAATGCAGAGCGTGCGAAAACAAGGCTGATCAAAAAGACCCAAAAAGAAATCGCCCGTGAAGCAAAAATTACTCACGGCAAAGCTAACTTTAAAGTGGGTGCGGCCTTGGCGGGCGTTATGGGGTTAGGTGCATTGATGTTGCTAACCCAGTTTTTAACCTTGGGGATATTTACACTAACAACTGCAGGTGGCGTTTTAGGCGGTTATTTATACCGAGGCAGAAAAGAGCAGCAGAACCGCTTTTTAAACCAACAAATGTCTTCACCCATTACGCAAGATAAAATTAAGCTGGATACATCTGAAAAGAAACTTAAAAAACTAACGAAGAAATGATTATAGTGGGCTAGGAGCCTGTCCGAGAACTGTAGCCGTAGTGAGAGAAAGTAATTTTTAGGCAGATTTTTTGGTTATTTACAGCGAATAGTTGTTCTATTCGATGAAAATTAGCAGAAAATCTGACAAAAATAGCTTTTTCGCAGTAGGCTAATCAGTTCTCGGACAAGCCCTAGGAGCTTAACGGTCTTCCACGTTGTTACACTTTTTATGAAGGGAGTAACCTTAACTGCAGAGCGCGACTAGTGGCTAACCGCTTTTTTGACTCTCAGTATCCATCAAATCTATATTGTTGGGGTACTAGTTAGCTAAAACGCATAACCAAATTTCAAAAGTTCAATATCAACAATGTACTTTGAATCAGCAGTCAATACACCTGTCCCACCATCGTATAGATTATGCTTTCCAGTAAGATATTGCCCTACGGATAGGCTGGCTCTCCAATAATAAGGTTTGTTTTTTGGGATAAAACGGTAACCCGTTCCAATACCTAAGCCGAATTTAGTACTACTTTTCTGAGGATTGGAATAACTAGGGGTATCTGGTGTATCTTCGCAACCTTCCCCGTGACAAGGTGATTTATGCAGAGTTTGCTTGTGACGCGGGAAACCGTAATCGTCGTTGACGACCTTCACATGCGCTATTTTCACGAAGCCGCTCCAGTATACGCCATTGAGAAATTCACCTAAAAATTTACGGTAATGAAGCGCAACTGTTTGGTCTGATAATGTTCTATCTTGCTCCTTTGCATTTGCTTCAAGTTTTTCAACCAGCCAAGGAACTGCAATTTCTACATTGCTCTTGTGGTTAAAATATGAAAAATATCCGCTGGCGCTTTGCCATTCCGGACTACCAAACAGCGTAAATAAACGTGGAATATTTAATTCTACCCCGATTTTTTTTATTGATATTTGTAGTTGTTAAATCGTGAGCAAAGCTTGCAGAATGGGTGAACAGAACAAGCAAAGAAATTAGTAAAGAGAGTTTCATAAATAGCGGTAATAATTAGTAGTATTGATTACAAAAATAACAGAAATCAATCAGTATTAGAAAATTATTCTGGCTTGTCACGCAATAATACATGACGCGAGTCTAGTTCTTCCGTACCTGTGTCTTTAAGCTTTTCTTCGATTAAGCCGACAGAGTTAATAGTCTTTTTAAATAAGCCGAAAAACTCTGGCATCAATACTTGCTGTATGTAATCTAAAGCCCATTTCTTATCTTTTGGACCCAGCACGTTAGCAATATTGTTAGCAAACTCACGCCCCATTGAGAAGCCTGCTTCGTCTTTTTCTTCGTCCCACTTGGTGTCAGAATAACCGACAAAGCGTTGGTTAAGCTTCTCTATAAAAGGCGCACGATAATCGCCAGGACCACTAAAATCACGTGCGTTGTCTTGCACATGATCTGCCACTTTTTTAGCGTACATGCTAATTAAAATACTACGATCTTCATCATTAATGGTGTTATAAACAATACGGTCAAGTGATTGCACCATAAACGCCATGATTTCTTCGATAACCTCAATACGCTGTTGCTGGGTATCAATTTGGAACTCTTCATTTTCAATTTCTAGTAAGGTTTGCATACCGATTTTCCAGCTATTAAATGCCAATACACTTACCGCATCTTCTACAGATACTTCACGCTCTTGCTTGCTCCACTTGGTTTTGATACGAATTCGCATAGTAAATTTTATTCCTTATTTTCAAGACTAGATAGTATAGTTTACAGTTGTTGATTAGACAATTTCTCTGAAAGTATGAGGTTGTATACTTTGAAAGAAAGTAATCATTGGCTGCACTAAGGTTTCTGTCTGTCTCATTCATTTGAGCTGTTAACGAGAAAGATACTAATATAAACAAACATTATAAGTATAACTTGCAGTATTTTTTAAATTGGCTAAGGTTAGTGGAACTATATAAAGGAGGATATATGAGCGCGCATCATACCGAGCATAATGAGCTAGTTTATTATTTAGAGGATCGCCCTGGGGTTATTGTATCAAGCTTTGTGGCAATTCAGCATGTATTAACTAGCTTTATAAGTATTATCACTCCTACTTTAATTATTGGTGGTGTGTTAGGTCTGGATGAGCATATCCCTTATTTAATTAGCATGGCGCTCATGGTTTCTGGTGTTGCAACACTTATTCAAGCAGTGCGTCCCATTGGTATAGGCTCAGGATTGTTATGCGTACAAGGCACTAGCTTTGCTTTTTTAAGTGCTATTTTGGCTACCGGTCTTATTGCTAAAACTAATGGTGGCGGGCCTGATGAAATATTGTCACTGATTTTTTTAATGTGTTTCTTTGGTGCATTTGTAGAGATATTTTTAAGCCAAGTTATTATCTTCATGAAACGCATTATTACGCCGCTAGTAACAGGAACTGTTGTTATTTTAATTGGCATAAGCCTGATTAAAGTCGGTATGACTGATCTTGCGGGTGGACTTGATGCGGATGACTTTGGCAGTTTGCAGAATCTTATGTTAGGCGTAGCAGTGCTATTGACTGTCATTTTTCTCAACCAATTTAATACGCATTGGTTGCGTATTTCCTCGATTGCGATTGGTTTAATGGTCGGTTATCTATTAGCGATTGCAATGGGAATGGTTGACTTAGCGTCTGTAGAAGCTATTTTCGCGAATGGTTTAGGTGCTATTACAGTTCCTCTTCCCTTTAAATATGGCTTTAATATTTCGCTTTTTGATTGGAGTACCTTTTTACCTATTGCTTTAATTTACCTAGTAACAACGATTGAAACTATGGGTGATATTACGGCGAATTCGGTTATCTCTGGTCTTGCTATTCGAGGCACTGAATATCGAAAACGCATCAAAGGTGGTGTTTTAGCCGATGGCGTAAATTCATTAATTGCTGCCGTATTTAGTGCTTTTCCGAATACCGTTTTAAGTCAAAATAATGGTGTGATTCAGCTTACAGGTATTGCTAGCCGATACATTGCTTATTTTATCACTGTCTTTTTGATCTTGTTAGGTTTGTTTCCTGTTGTCGGCTCTGTGTTACAAACCATTCCAAAGCCTGTATTAGGTGCAGTGACTTTGTTGATGTTTGCGACAATTATCGCAAGTGGCATTAAAATTCTTAAGCGGGTTCCCATGAGTCGTAGAAATATGCTGGTCATAGCTGTATCGTTAGGATTTGGCTTAGGTGTTATGCTAGTACCTGAAGTTATTTCTCAATTGCCACAAGCCGCCCAAAATATTTTAGGCAGTGCAATTACAATGGGTGGGTTGACAGCGATATTTTTAAATTTATTTATTCCTAAAAGGAAAGACAATTAACCTTGCCACCACTTAAAGGATTATGCCGTTGAGTGGCTATTTATTTTTAAACAGATGAATGATGAACTAAAACAATTTGTTAAAACGGTGCAACACAACTGCCATATTGCGGATGCGCTATATGCGGGGGATTATACCCTGTGTGTGTATTTGCTTAAAATGCGCGAAATGTTCCGCTGGGAACAGGGCATCGGTTTTAATAAAATACTTACCACCGATGATGTAGGCGATTGGTTAACCGCGCGTGAAGGGCTTTGGGATGAGGTTGAAGAGCAAAACTACCAGCCGTTGATGATTCAAAATAAAGCTTACGATGCGTTTGATAATGATTTGATTAACACCTTGTTGCTTGAAAATAATTGGGTTTATAACGCCGGACTAGGCATTCGTTGCCGCCCACATTTTTTTGTTGCAGATTTAGAGCAACGCATACAGCAGGACGATTATACGATTCTTATTTCTGGTAAAGAATATGCCAGAGACATGGCAGCACCGGCGGCGATGGCGCAAGGCAATACGATATTTATTCGCAGAGAATCATTGCGCCGCGTTATTTGGGAGATTCTTGACGATGCACGTGTGCAAGGCTTGGATAATCCATTAACCCGTGCCATGAGTTTTTATGATTTTGAATCAGTACCAGAAGATGCGATTAATCATATGACCGAAGCCGAAATTGCTTATGTGATTCAACATGAAATAGGCGAAGTAAAAGCAGGTAAAATTCTCGGAGAAAGCTGGGATGAGATGACCATAAAGCTGGCACGTACCCATGCTGAAATCATGCTGCGTGCAATTCGTGATCATCTGGCTGATTCACTCACTACACTGCCGTTATTATTAAAATCATTAAACTCGCAAACGCCAGAGCATGGCTCAGCGTCCTCTTTGCACTTTTACTTTGGTAATATGACAGCCATGCGCAAACATTTGGCGCCAAGCTTATTGAAAGCATATGAAGTGTGGCATGAAACAGGGGATGTGAGCGTGTTGACAGCGTTATCAGCAAAATTAGAACAACATTGGACTATGCTTGCTGAAAAAGTAAAACAGCAGTATCAACAAACTAACGATGCTGAGTCGATTGAAGCACTTGTAAAAGATAATTTTCTGTAATCTGTCGCTACTAAATGTTGTCCAGATTCCTTAGCATTGTGAGTAATAATGAAAATACGTGAAGTAAAACCGAATAGCTTTATCTTTGAAGTTAAAGATGCGCTCCCTGATTTTCTTTGTGATGACATGGTGGCACGCTTTGAAGCGAATGAGGTAGATCAATATGCGGGGCGCGTAGGCTCAGCAATGAATAGCAATGACAGTCTAAAGAAAACCACCGATATTATCGCCAGCGGTAAACAACATTGGAAAGATGTGGATAATAACTTGTTTCGCTCATTAGCTATGGCGTTAAAGGAATTTAAAGACATTTATCCGTATTTTAGCGACATGAGCCGCTTTAAAGACATGGGTTATAACCTGCAACGCTACCAAGAAGGTGAGTATTACCACTGGCATGTGGATGCCGATAATGATGTCTTAGCACCACGCCAGTTAGTTGCGCTATGGTATTTGAATGATGTGGTAGAGGGCGGTGAGACCGAGTTTTTATTTCAAGATGCCAGCGTAACCCCTGAGAAAGGTAAGCTCATGCTGTTCCCTCCATTTTGGACACATGAACATCGAGCAGCAGTTGTTACGAAAGGAGTTAAATATATTGCGACGACGTGGATTAATTTTCGTTAAATGGCTATCAAAGAGTAAAATACATGAGTTTTGATCGTGATGGTTTTGAAATAAAAAGAAAATTTGTTTCGAATAAGATTATTGAAGCCATTAAAAGTGAGGTTGGAAATAGAATTAAAGATAATACAAATTACGGTATTAGAAAGGCTAACCAGAAATTTAAAACCATTGATGCGTTAGCGCATTCAGCAAAATTTTTATCCTTAGCAGAACTAATGCTAGGTTCATCCGCTAAAGTAGTTCGGGTGATTTACTTTGATAAGACGCCAGATAAAAATTGGTTAGTCAGCTGGCACCAAGATAAAACGATTGCGGTGAATAAAAGAGTAAAAGTAACAGGCTGGGGAGCTTGGAGTGTAAAAGAAAAAACGCATCATGTTCAGCCCTCGGTCGAGGTGTTAAATAGCATGGTAACATTCCGTGTGCACCTTGATGATGCGGATAAAAACAATGGTTGCTTAAAAGTTATCCCTGAGTCTCACCAGTTAGGCATACTTTCTCATATTGAAATTACTAAAGCCGTTACAGATATAAAACCCGTATTATGTGAAGCTAAAGCAGGGGACTTGTTGCTAATGAAACCACATATTTTACACTCCTCAAGTAAATCCATGATCCCTAAGCATCGGCGTGTTGTGCATATTGAGTACAGTAATTATTCTCTCCCGATGGATTTGGAGTGGGCGTAAAAGTAAATAGTAGTTGATATTAAAAAAGCTAGGCTGGATATGTTTAGTATATCTGAAGAGTGTTTTGGAATTATCGCGTTTCTAAATCATACAGCGTCATATCACCTTCCAGATTTAGGTGCATCGCGTAGGCATTAGGGACACGCGATAAAATATAAGCTGCCATTAATGTTCCAGTTTCTTTATTACCATTTTCTAAAGCGGTAAGAATTCGATCAGAAACAATCTGACAACGTTGTAACTGATCAGGGTTTGCTACCCATGAGCGACTCATTTGATAACCTTGATCCATATCTTTGTCAATCATATCGAAATAATCTTTGGCATCGGTGAGGATCTCATCCGGCACGTTGATTTCTTGCTCGTGTTCATCGACGAAGATTTTAAGTTTCATTATTTATGTTCCTAGTTTCTTTATAAGAGTACTAAAAATTTCGTGTTAAAAAAACCATTAAAATCTAAGGCTACTTGGCTAAATATTGCCTATGATTAAGTGGCTAATGCTTTTAATGTATTAATAAAACTTACTGTATTCGTTGTAAATCCTGCGCATAGCTCACCATGCTGCAATATTTTACACTTCCGTTAGAAAGTTATTTACTCCTTATCTTTCGCTACAGAGTTATGTTGATATTCTTATTTTGTTAAGTTTGAGGTGAATAAATGAAAATTGGTGTACCCAAAGAAATAAAAAATCATGAGTATCGTGTGGGCTTAACCCCTAATAGTGCTCGAGAAATGTGTGCCTATGGTCACTCTGTTATGGTGCAAGCAGATGCAGGGAGTGGTATAGGTGCATCTAATCTGGATTATCAAAATGCGGGAGCAAAAATAATAGCTACTGCGGAAGAAGTCTTTACTGAAGCTGACATGATAATCAAAGTAAAAGAGCCGCAAGCGATTGAATGCGCCATGTTGCGTGAAAATCAAATTCTATTTACTTACTTACATCTTGCGCCAGACCCAGATCAAACAAGAGGTTTGGTAGAAAGTGGAGCTGTTTGTATCGCCTATGAAACAGTTACTTCATCAAATGGTGGGTTGCCATTGTTGGCGCCAATGTCAAAAGTGGCAGGGCGCTTAGCCGTACAGGCAGGTGCACATTGTTTAGAGCAACCCAATGGTGGTTTGGGAAAGCTCTTAGGTGGGGTGCCAGGTGTTGAGCCAGCAAAAGTTGTTATTATTGGCGCAGGTAAGGTGGGTACCCATGCAGCACATATTGCTGTAGGCATGGGGGCGAATGTTTGGGTTCTTGATAGAAATTCTGATGCATTAGAGCGACATTGGCAACAATTTGGGAATGCGACCAATACGGTTTATTCAACAAAAGATAGCTTAGATGAGCACGTGTTATCGGCAGATCTAGTGATTGGTGGAGTGTTAATTCCTGGGGCGGAGGCGCCAAAATTAGTTACAGCTGAGATGGTTAATCAAATGCAGGCCGGCTCAGTGTTAGTTGATGTTGCGATTGATCAAGGTGGGTGTTTCGAAACATCGCTTGCAACGACGCATGCAGACCCTACCTTTATTCTTGATGATGTTGTGCACTATTGTGTTGCTAATATGCCAGGGGCAGTACCACGTACATCCACTTACGCTTTAAATAATGTGACATTACCCTACGCGCTAATGTTGGCGAATAAAGGTTATAAACAGGCTTTGCAGGATGATGAGCACTTGCGCAACGGCTTAAATGTAATGCAAGGGCATGTTACTTATAAAGAAGTGGCAGATCAGTTAGCGTATAGCTATACGCCAGCATTAGACTTGTTATAACCTGAATCAGTGACTTCACTACGGCATAGTACGCAAGCTATTGATTCATCAAGGGTTTATAAAATGCCGTGCTAAACCAATATATTACGCCCTGTTATCCGTATTGAAGTCATGGATTCAGGTGTAACTTTAATGTCGTGCCTCGTAGCTACTAGCACCGTAATACCAAAACAGGAAAAGCTTGCGTAACCTTATTGAAATGATTATTTTCGGAGTATACTTATGCATTTATTGAAACTTACGTTATCAGGAATTTGATGCTCTTAACTATTAAAAATATTCTAAATAAAAATCAATTGAAGGTTATACAGACCTTACTTAATGATGCTGAATTTGTAGAGGGTAAATTATCTGCAGGAAAAGAAGCAAAACAAGTAAAAAATAATCAAGAGCTTTCACAGCAAAGTCCTCTGCATGACCAGCTTAATCAAATGGTGATGAGCGCATTGTTACAAAATACGGAATACCAAAACTTTGCTCTTCCTTTGAAGGTTGCAACGCCTTTCTATGCCCGCTACAGTCAGGGTATGACGTATGGATTTCATGTCGATGACCCTGTTATGGGGCCAATGCATAGCCGCTATCGTTCGGATATTGCTACTACAATCTTCTTAAATGACGGTTATGAGGGTGGCGAACTTTGTGTGAAGACAGCATTGGGAGAACAGCAAATAAAACTCTCTGCTGGTGATGCGATTGTATACCCTGCGACAACGCTACACGAAGTTAAAGAAGTGACTAAAGGTGAGCGATTAGTAGCCGTGACTTGGGCACAGAGCATGATAAAAGATCCGCAAAAGCGTGAGTTGGTTTATGAGTTAGGACAAGCCAGAAATATTTTAATTGATAAGCGTGCTGATGCGAATGAAACCGCACATGTTAGTCATGTTTACTCGAATTTAGTGCGGCGTTGGAGTGAGTTGTAAAGGCGTTGTCCACGAAAAGCACGAAAGTACATGAAAAAAAAGATAAAGACTGTGGGTAGTGAAATGAGAGAGTATTGTGTTTGTACTCTCGCTTTATTTAGCACACAAGCTCACAGTAATAATATTTTCGTGTTTTTTCGTGACTTTCGTGGACGTATTTTTAATCTTTAGTTTTTTCAGATATGAAGAAAGCCACTCGTAAGTGCAAGCTTGTGTTTAAAATCACCTTGGGATAACAGAAATAAAATCAGGTGCTGGCGGTGTTTTGTGTGTTGTAAAGGCGTTATCCCCGAAAAGCACGAAAGTACACGAAAAAAAGATAAAGACTGTGGGTAGTGAAATGACAAAGCATTGTTTAGGTACTCACGCCTTCTTTGGCACACAAGCTCATAGCAATAATATTTTCGTGTTTTTTAGTGACTTTCGTGGACGCATCTTTAATCTTTAGCTTTTTTTCAGATATGAAAAAAGCCACTCGAAAGTGGCTTTTAAACGAAGATGTTTGGAAATTACTTCCAGAAATCTACTTCTTTAGAAGCTAGCTCACGTACTTCGTTTGTTAGTTCTTGGTAACGTTCGCGGTACGCTTTCCACTCACCAACATAGTAATCTTCGGCATTAAAATCGCCACTTTGCTCGTATTTAACAAACTTAGCCTGCATATCAAGCATTTCTTGAATTAGTTCTGATTTGTTGCTCATGTGAGTTCTCCAGTAGCTTATCTAATAAATTTTAATGTCGCAAAATATACCTGTAGTCCATCATAAGAGGTATATCCCAAAAGGAATGTAATCTTGAGAGAGGGTTATTTACTAAGTATAGGTCGCGTGACTTTTCTTTTATATTATGACATCTTTAAGCTATTTAAGACATCTATTAAATGAGGTAGCTAAAATGGCAATTGAAGTAAACGGAACAACAATAGAAACAACTGAAGCAGGTTTTTTAGAAAATTTAAATGATTGGAATGAAGATGTTTGTAAAGTTTTGGCTGAAGGTGAAGGCATTGAGCTTACAGACAGACATATGGATGTTATTGAATATTTACGTGATGAATATATTAATAATGCAGGCAATCAACCTATGGAGCGAGCTATCACTAAACATATGTCAGGTGTTTGGGGTGAGAAGCTTAAAGGGAAAGATCTATACACACTTTTCCCTGGCGCACCAAGCAAGCAAGGTTTAAAGGTAGCAGGTCTACCTGCAACTACGCGTAAAGGTGGTTACTAACAAACACTAAAAATACTTAGTTTTAGAGAAGCCTCATTTAAAGATGGGGCTTTTTTGTGCTTGTAATTTATTCTTTTTGGCTGTTTTTCAAATAAAACTGATAGATGTCAATGTTCTGCTTTTTGTTATTCGTAATAATATTCTTGCAGCTTAATTTACTAATGAAGGAATTATTCATGAAAAACGAAATGGAACAAAACATAATTGATTTAAAGCGTAGAAGCATGCTCAAAAATAGCATCTTTGGTTTAACGGCAGTTGTTGCAGCTTCAATCATTGCACCTAATGCTGTTTATGCTGCTGATGATCTTCCTGTATTAACTGAAGCTGATCCTATGGCTATGGGTTTAGGTTATAAGCTAGACGCAACAACTGTTGATAAAGCAAAGCAGGCTAAGTATGAAGCAGGGCAAAGTTGTGGTTCTTGTGCTTTATTTACTGCAACAAAAGATGGTGCGGGTACATGTACTATATTTACAGGTAAATTGGTGAATGATAAAGCTTGGTGTTCTGCTTACGCTAAGAAAGCTTCAGGAACCTCTGAATAACCTAGTTGAATTCTGCGAGCTTACAAGGCATCAAGTCCTAGACGTATTTTTTGAGAATGGTTGCTCCCTTCACAAAAAAAAATACAACAATGGAATTGATGCCTTGTGAGCTCGCCCTACGGGGCTTAGCTAGGTTGTTCAGAGATTCCTTAATTTAGTGATTTAGGTTAGTTATTCTTTATCTGCAAATAAATAATCTAAACTAAAGCCGAAGTACAGCGTGTACTTCGGCTTTTTTGGTTGTTGAGAATTTGTTTTTATAACTTTTCAGACTAGTGCCTATGATACAATTTTAACTTGTTTATCTACCACATTATTTTTATATGCCTTCAGCCAGTCAGCAAGCAAAACAAATCTTACAATCCACGTTTGGTTACGATGACTTTCGTCATAATCAAAAGGATATTATTGATCAGTTGCTTGGAGGTGGTGATGCGTTTGTATTGATGCCTACCGGTGGCGGTAAATCACTATGCTACCAAATCCCTGCGATAGTGCTTGATGGGGTTGGTGTGATTGTTTCACCCTTGATTGCGTTAATGCAAGATCAGGTGGATGCCTTGCAACAGCTGGGGATTAAATCGGCATTTTTAAATTCAACCATGACAGGTGCAGAGCAATATGAGGTTGAACAGGCGTTGTTAAATGGCGAGTTACAAATGCTTTATGTCGCGCCAGAACGTATTCTTAGCCCGCAGACTTTAGGCTTGTTAAAGCAATGTAAAATTTCGCTGTTTGCCATTGATGAGGCGCATTGTGTGTCCCAGTGGGGGCATGACTTTCGACCAGAATATCAGCGCCTTTCTGCCTTGCCAGAGCAATTCCCTAATGTGCCGCGTATTGCACTTACCGCAACCGCTGATAATAGAACCCGCGCTGAAATTATTCAACAATTACGTCTTGGTGATGCGGGCGTTTACGTTAATAGTTTTGATCGTCCTAATATCACTTATACCATTACAGAAGGGCAAAACTCCCGAGATAAATTATTACAATTTATTAACAGCAAACACAATGGCGAAGCAGGGATTGTCTATTGTTTATCGCGTAAAAAAGTAGAAACAACGGCTGAATGGTTAAGTAGTAAAGGGCTAAATGCACTGCCGTATCATGCTGGTTTAGGCACCGACGTACGTGCAAAAAATCAACAACGTTTTTTGCGAGAAGAAGGCATTATCATCGTTGCTACCATTGCTTTTGGAATGGGTATTGATAAACCCAATGTACGCTTTGTGGCGCATTTAAGCTTACCCAAAAATATCGAAGCCTATTATCAAGAAACCGGAAGAGCAGGGCGTGATGGTGATTCGGCCGATGCGTGGATGAGCTATGGTTTGCAAGATGTTATTTTCCTTCGTCAGATGATGAATGACGGTAATGGCAGTGAAGAGTACAAACGTTTAACCAATCAAAAACTCGATGCTATGCTGGGTTTATGTGAGATGGCAACGTGTCGTCGTCAGGCGATTTTAGCGTATTTTGATGAGGCAATGAACGAGCCTTGCGGTAACTGCGATAACTGCTTAAATCCGCCTGAAACATGGGATGCGACCGTTGATGCGCAAAAGGCATTATCCACCGTATACCGCACAGGACAGCGTTTTGGTGTGGCATATTTGATTAAAGTGTTAATGGGTAAAAGTGATGACCGCATTGTTCAGTTTGGGCACGATAAAGTCAGTACTTGGGGGATTGGCGATAACCTTAAAAATCATGAGTGGAGCAGTTTATACCGACAACTGATCTCACAAGGTTACCTTAATACTAATTCTGAATACGGCGGTGTAGAGCTCACTGAAAAATCCCGTGCGTTGTTAAAGGGCGAAGAAAGCCTAATTGCACGTAAACAACGTAAGCCTGAAAAATCAACTTCTGGTAGTAAAGGATCAAAAGCGAAATCAGAGCTACGTGGCATGGATGAAGAGCTGTTTGAAGCCTTACGCGAATGCCGAGCCGAGCTTGCTAATGAGCAAGGCGTACCCGCGTTTGTAATTTTCGGTGATGCCTCATTGGTCGAAATGGCACGCAAACGTCCCACGACGGATGAAACTTTTCGTTATATCAGTGGCGTCGGTGACCTGAAGCTGCAGCGTTACGGTGAAGCATTTATGGAGGTGATTCGGCAGTTTCCTGTGCCAGAATTACTTAATAATAATTTTTCCGATACGATTAACGAAACACTCACATTATATAACGAAAAATTGAGTATTGAGGAAATTGCCGAAAAACGAGAGTTGTCAACAGGAACAGTGTACGGGCATTTAGCGGATGTAATCGAAGCAGGGATGTTATCCGCAGCTGATGTGCTAGATATTGAAGATGATGATTTTGCCCTTATCGAAGGCATGGCTGAGCAACTTAATAGTAAACAAGAAAATGCATTAAAGCCTTTGTTTGATGAGTTTGATGGTGAGTTTGAATATGGGGTGTTACGGTGTATTGTTAGTGGTATGGCTGGTTGACTGGAAGACTAGCAATTGTCACATTGTTGGTTTTCCTTTACCACTGCTAAAACCTCTTAAATTGATGGTTTAATCGTATTTATTGTTGTTTAAGAGTATGATTCACTTATTCTCAAAGCTCAAAGATTAAGGTATAGATTATGACAGTTGAAACAGCAAGTGCAGCACCCGTATTAAATTTCACAGATGCGGCAGCTGACAAGGTAAAATCTCTTATTGTAGAAGAGAATAATGATAATTTAAAACTTCGTGTTTTTGTATCTGGTGGTGGTTGTTCCGGCTTCCAGTATGGGTTTACTTTTGATGAAGTGATTAATGATGGCGATACTGAAGTTGATAAAAATGGTGTTAAGTTGTTGATAGACCCAATGAGCTTTCAATATTTAGTCGGGGCTGATATTGATTATACTGAAGGCCTAGAGGGCGCTCAGTTTGTTATTCGTAACCCAAATGCAAAAACAACCTGTGGTTGTGGATCTTCATTTAGTCCTGAATAAATAATTCGTTATCATTAGACACAAAAAAGGGTGCTACTTGCACCCTTTTTTGTGTCTAATGAATATTGAGTCTTCGCCTCCTTAGTAGGTAGAAATTTCAACACCAACACTTAACATATTAATATCTGTTTTTTCATCAGCAGAGACTTCAATGTTTGGAAAGCGTTGCCATTCTGCTCGAATACTCGTGGATGCATTAATATGCATTTTTGCACCTACACCATAAGTAACGCCGAAACCTTTTTCGTTATCACTGTTCCAGCGTGATAAGCCACCTTCTGCGAAAATGTCAAATTGCTCGGTAAGTGGTAGCGCACCGACTGCTGTAATGGTGAATGCGGAGCTGTCAGAGTTATTATCAGTTTTATACATGTCGCCTAAACTAGCGTATGCCATTTCGGCTGCTAGTTTGTCAGTTACTTTAAATCCTGCTAATAACTTCCAAGCAGTATCTTCATTTTCACATTTGTCTGTTTCTCCAGAGCAGTACCCAGAACCTTGCGAGGGGCCGATTGCACCGCTAAAGTAGTAAGGGTTGGCTACATTGCCAAAGTCAAAAAAACTACCACTTCTTTTATTCCCTGATGATCGTTTTCTGCTTGTGTTATCGACATAAGTTGCGGATGCTTTTGAATAATCAAATGCTTTTGGTAGGTCAGCATGTACTGAGGTTGTTGCGAAAAGTGTATAAATGCCAATGGCACCGAGCATTACTGTCGGTTTGATTAATAAATTCATTATGGTTCCCAATTAATTTTTTTTAGTTCTTCAGCCTAGCGCGGATTTTAAGCTAGATATGCCAAGTGGTCAATAATCAATCAGGGTATTCAGCCTGCCAACCTGATAATAAAGTAAACAGAGCGTAAGAAACTGTGCATATCACCGTATAAGTGCTTAGCTTTACCCCTTTCCTCAGACAGTAAACACGATGTTAGTACATGTCTTTCATTCGCGTTTCTATCTGAGAATTAGGGCTTAAAATCTTTTATAAGCACTAAAAAGTCTTTGTCCTTGTTGAATGGTTCCTTTTGCTGTTAAGTGTGTGGCATCATATTTTTCAAGACCCATCATGGAAACAAAGCTCATATTTTTGTTTTCACTGGCTAAGCGTATTTGTGCATCGACAACTTGGGGGTTTTGTTGTACTCGCGGGTGTTGCTCATCAACACTTAAAATTACCGGTAAGTTAGGTTTGTGAAGTACGTTATTTCGTAAGTGGGTGAGCATACGTTTCAAATGCCAATAATATTCTGATGCTAATGTTTCATTGTCAGCATCGCTTTCACCTTGAATCCAGACAATTGCGCGTGGGGTCACCTTATGACCTTGCATTTCTAGTGTAGTAATTGCTTTTTTAAGGTTTGTGATCATATCATCGTATAATCCACCTTTACCTGAGGTTTTCCAGTCGTTCTTTAAGCTAGTTCCACCTGAGCTGTATTTAAAAATAGCAGGCTTTAAATGCTTGTTTTTAAATAAAGCACGAGAGAATGAAACTTCGGGACCAAAATGTCCTTTTCTAAAGTGCCCTTTTTGTGGCCTTAGGGTTTCCCATTTTGTATGGCTGGAGTCATAATTTAAGGCTTTAAAATAAAATAGAATACGCTTATCGAGGTGGTTCTTATCAGCAGGGTAAGATGCAGCATCACTACGCCAACCTTGCATATTAGATTGGCCTGCCATGATAAAGAGGTCAATATTATCAGCAAAAGTAGTTTTTTGCATGAAGGGCAATAATAATAGCGAAGTACTAAGAGCAATTTTTTTTATCATGATTGATTGTTATTTGGGCATTTATTAGTATTAGTCTCTCATGTTGCAATGATAAGTTATTATTTTCAAGTACTATTTAGAAGGATTAGACATCACACTGATTAATGATTGAATTATTACGCTAGTGAA
Source organism: Thiotrichaceae bacterium (assembly GCA_026989145.1). Lineage (GTDB taxonomy): Bacteria > Pseudomonadota > Gammaproteobacteria > Thiotrichales > Thiotrichaceae > Cocleimonas. The sequence goes on along the minus strand of JALSJU010000065.1, from coordinate 31,824 downwards.
TTGCTAACAGTCATTGTTTCCTCATACGGATTCACGGATAATTCCTTTGTGTTTTTTTTTCACGTCTCGGATGACGAGTAAATATGGTTGAAATATCACTGCTTTTCGTTGGGAAACTTGCTAGTAACCCACTATTAGCTTCATTTCCCACCTTGTTATAGTGGGGTTTCATCCGATTTTTATTTTGCTACTGGCTTGTGCAAAGGCCTCATATTAATATTATGGTTTTTTAAAAATGCGTTTATTAAAATTCTTACTGCCTATAGTTGTTGTTGTGGCAACGGTATTTCTTGCTAGGTATTTATTAGCTACCGGCCCACAAGCAAAAAAGAAACCTTTTGTAAAAAAGCTTTCTGTTGTTGAAACCCTGCCACTAAAAGAGCAAAGTTATTCCGTTACTATTCGAGCTTCAGGAGTTGTTAAAGCGGGAATACAAACAAGTCTTGTCACCGAGGTTTCAGGTCGGATTGTTTCTGTTTCTGATAACTTTTTAGAGGGGAGTTACTTTAATAAAGGCCAAACGTTACTGACGATTGATTCTGCCAATTATGATAATGCGTTAGCAATTACTAAAAGTGATGTTATTGCTAACCAGGCTGCATTGGTACAAATCAATGAAGAAGAGAAAACACTTAGGCGATCGCTACAACTTTCGCAAAAGAATTTAGCTATTGGTTCAAATGAATTAAAAAGGACACGTTCCTTATGGGCTAAAAAGCTAATTGCTCGAAACATGCTAGATAAGGAACAACAAAGCTTTAATCAATTACAACAAAAGGTGGAAGATTTACAAGGACGTCTTAATGGTTTTGCGAGTCGTAAAGGTGTGACGCAAGCAAAAATTAAAGCTGCATTAACAAGGGTGACTCAAGAGCGCTTGAATTTGTCTAAAACAACGCTTAAAGCGCCATATAGTGGTCGTGTGCTTAGCAAACAAGTGGATGTAGGGCAGTTTGTAAATAAAGGGTTTGTGCTGGGTAAAGTATATGCAACTGACTTTGTAACGGTTGATTTACCACTTTCATTAGCAAAGTATCAATTGTTAGATATGCCTGAGGCTTTTCAGAATCAAACAACAAAAGGGGTATTTCCGCATGTTGTATTTAAGGATTCTTCTTTAAAAAATATTTGGCAAGGTAAAATTGTAAGAACGAGCGCAGCTTTAGATGCGGACTCACGTCAATTAAAGGTTATTGCAAAAATAGATTCACCATTTAAAGCCAGTAATCAGGTGGTTGCGCCGATAAAAATTGGACAATACATAAATGCTGAAATTCAGGGTAAAACCTTTAATCATGTTTTTGTATTACCTGCCGGTGTAGTTCGACAAAACAAGGAAATATTATTACTCAAAGATAATAAGGTGCATATCACGCCTGTTGAAGTGTTGTGGAACTCATCCAATCAATCGGTTATACGCTCGAAGGAAAGTATTAGTGGAGAGCAAGTCATTGTGACGGCTTTGTCACAAGCAACAGAAGGAATGCGTGTTATAACACTACAGCAACAACAGAAAAATGAACGCGATAAAGATAATGAAAAAGCCGAGATTGAAAAAGCTAAAGCTAAAGTTAAAGCGTCAAGCCAGTTAAACACCAGCAGTGGTAATAATAAATGAAAGGCGGTGTTATTGAATGGTTTGTTAAAAACCCGGTAGCAGCCAATATTTTAATGCTGAGCATTATATTTTCGGGGTTATACGCTGTACAAAAAAAAATACCGCTCGAAACATTCCCTGCTTTTGAGCAAGATGTTGTCAATATAACGGCTAATTATGCCGGTGCAACGCCTATTGAAGTTGAACAAGGTGTTACTCTACGACTTGAAGATGCGATTGCAGATTTGCCCGGTGTTGAGCGAATTTACAGTTATTCATCGGAAGGCCGTTCATTAGTGCGTGCGGAAATTCGTAAAAGTTATAATACAACGACCGTTCTTAATGAAATCAAATCGCGTATCGATAGTGTGAATTCATTACCTGATGACGTTGATCGCCCCAAAGCTGAGCAATTAATTCGGGTGCGCGATGTTATTACGGTTGTAATAGAGCAAGACCGTGAAGATGCTGTCGTCTTAAAAGAAAATACTGAAAAAATCCGCGATGAAATACGTGCTTTAAAGAATGTTACTCAAGTATCAATGGGTGGCGTACGTTCTTGGGAAATGAGTATTAGTATCCCGCAACATACCTTAAGTCAATATGGGCTTACGTTGGGAGATGTTGCCAAGGTTATTCGTAATGCCTCGCGCGATATTCCGGGTGGAAGTATCAAAACTGAAACAGGTGAAATTTTGGTGCGTGCTATTGGGCAGGCGTACCGCAAAGATGATTTTGCTAATATTAGTATTATTAGTCGTAAGAATGGATCTTTGGTGCGTTTGGGGGATATAGCCACAATTGTGGATGGTTTGAATGAAGACCCATTGTATAGTCGGTTTGATAAAAAATACGCCTCATTTATTAATGTCGGACGCGTAGGAGGGCAAAGCGCCATTCAAGTGTCAGATACCGTTATTGCGTATATTGAGTCACGTAAAAAAACCTTACCGACGGGCCTGTCACTTAGTTACTGGCGTGACAGCTCAAAAATAGTAAAAGCACGCATTAACACATTAACCAAAAGCTTGATTCAGGGTATTGGTTTAGTGCTTCTTTTATTAGCATTATTTTTACGACCTGATTTGGCTTTTTGGGTCAGTATTGGCGTACCAATTAGTTTTTTAGGGGCATTAGCGATGATGCCATATTTTGGTGTGACCTTAAATTTAGTCAGCATGTTTGGCTTTATATTGGTACTAGGTATTGTGGTTGATGATGCCATCGTGACGGGTGAAAATGTGTATACCCACCTGCAGAGGCATGGTGATGGGGTGAAAGCTGCAGTTGAAGGAACTAAGGAAATTGCCGTTCCTGTGACCTTCGGTGTATTGACTACTGTTGCAGCGTTTACCCCGTTGTTGATGATTGATGGCGTTAGGGGAAAGATATTTGCGCAAATACCTTTGGTGGTTATTCCCGTTTTATTATTTTCATTGATAGAATCAAAGTTTGTATTACCCTCTCACTTGCAACACATGAAAATTCGTGATGCTTCAAAAACCAGCTGGTTAATTAAAGTTCAGCAAAAAATTTCGCGAGGGCTAGAGCTTTTTATTAATAAGGTGTATCGACCATTTTTAAACCTTGCATTAAATTGGCGTTATTTAACCTTAGTTGTTTTTATTTCATTGCTGGTTTTAATAGTCGCTATAGTTATGAGTGGGCGTTATAAATACACATTCTTCCCACGTATTCAAAGTGAGGTTATCTCTGCTGTATTAGAAATGCCAGAAGGAACCGCAATCGAAGTAACAGAAAAATATCTAAATAAAATGTTGCTTACGGCTGAGCAGCTTCAAGAAAAATATATTGAGGCTGATACGCAAGAACCCTTGATTCAACACGTTTTACAAACTGTTGGAAGCTCGGGCTTTCGACCACGTGCTGGTGCAAAAGGGTTGTCACACCTGGGTATGGTTTCTTTTGAAATATTGCCTCCTGAATCAAGAACCTCAACAATAAGCTCGCGTGAATTAGTTGCAGAGTGGAGAAAGTTAATTGGTACAGTGCCTGGTGCAAAGGAGCTAAGTTTTAGGGCAGAGTTAGGACGTGGCGGTAGCCCTGTGGATGTGCAGTTAAAGGGACATGACTTTACAGAATTAAATGCACTCGCCGCTAAAGTTAAAAATAAGCTTGCTGAGTATCAAGGGCTTTATGATATTCAAAACAGTTTTGAAGGTGGTAAGGATGAAGTGCAGATGCGCATTTTACCACAGGCCGAGCAGTTAGGGTTGACTTTAAGTACAATCGGTAGCCAAGTCCGTTACGCATTATACGGCAATGAAGTGCAACGGATTCAGCGTAACCAATCAGAAGTTAAAGTCATGCTACGACTCCCTAAAGCTGAACGGGTTTCATTTTCTGATTTACAAAACTTAATGATTAGAACACCAAAAGGTGCAGAAATACCCTTAAGCGAGCTGGTCGAGATAAAAGTAGGTAAGGGCACCAGTACCATAGTACATGTTGATCGCCAGCGTATTATTAATATATCTGCGGATTTGAATAAAGATAAGATTAGCGCTAATACCGTTGTGGCTGATTTAAAAAAATGGATGCCGAGAATCTTAGAAGACCACCCCGGTGTTACCTTTGACTTAGAAGGAGAGCAACGCGAACAAAAGAAGTTTGGTAAAAGTTTGGCATTCGGTTTTGCGGTTGCCTTGCTCGCCATTTATATTTTACTGGCAATTCCGTTTGGCTCATATACTCAGCCTCTTATGGTGATGAGTATTATCCCCTTCAGTATTATTGGTGCAATATTAGGGCATGCAATTATGGGGATGAGTTTGAGTATTAGTAGCGCAATGGGTGTGCTAGCCTTGATTGGTGTGGTGGTAAATGATTCACTGGTGCTGGTGGATTACACTAACAAAAAAATTAAAGCAGGCATTCCTGTCGCTGAAGCAATACGTGTTGCCGGTGGAGCTCGCTTTCGGCCGATACTATTAACGTCATTAACCACCTTTGCAGGATTAACTCCACTCATAATGGAGAAAAGTACACAGGCTCAGTTTTTGATACCGATGGCGGTATCTTTAGGTTTTGGGATTTTGTTTGCAACCCTGCTCACGTTAGTTTTAATTCCAACATTTTATTTAATCGTTGAGGATGTAAAGGCACTATTTTCAGGTCGTAAGGATTAATACTCAAAAACACCATAAGGTTTGAGTCTGTTCATTATTTTTGCAAAGCAATGACAAAACCTCTTTTGTAGTGCATAAGAAACTGACTTAGTATTAATGTATAAATTAGAATGATTTTGATACATGGCTCATCCCTCTTTTATATTTATATCTATTGGTTTGTAACTTAAGATATAGCCGTAAAGCGTAGTAATGGCAAAGCAAAAGGAGTTATAAGGTTTTATTAAGTTGATAAATGGATGTTCTTTTTGCTCAATACTTTAAATAGTCATTAAATTTAATCAAAGAGAGAAAAAAAGAGTCTCTAATTATAGCTGCGGGTGCTATAGGTTTATCACCAAAACTATTATCAGTTTGATTTCCTGGAATTAGAACAAAAATAAGTGGTGCGAAAGGTACTAGCGATAACATGGCATACCAGCGGTTTGCGCCAAAGTCATGACAACGGTGGATAGTTAAGCGAACTATCATAGCAATAATTGAAATTGCTACAAGAGCTAATATCCAATTAATAAATAGGCTGGTAATAATATCCGATTGAGTCAGTTGAGTTGATATTTTAGCTAACATCCAAAAAGAAATAAAAGGCATAATGATTGCAAAAATAAAATAAAGCCTTCTGCCGATCCTGCCGTTAGATTTTTTTGAATTAACGTATTCTAAGTTAGCTCCTTGAGTCTCATTATCTTGAGAGGGGAAAGTACGGGTGTTTGCAAGTGACTGATCCATAGTATTAGTGATCCAAGTAATTTTTATTATCGTTATATCTTGTCACAATGAGCTTGGGCGGTCTATTTAATCAGATAAACGGTAAAAATAGTACATTGAATATTTTATGATTTAAGATCAAGAAGTGGCTAATGCTCTAACTATCTGATTATCTGCTTAAATTACGAGCAGCAAGTAAAGCTAATGATAGGCGTGATATGAGTAAGTTTTCAACGCAAAGCATACGATTTCTATTATTTTTACAGCATTCGAGTCCTGCAAAGGTCTTACATTATTTAAAAATAGTTTAACAGGCAAAAAAAAGCCACTAGCTTGCTAGTGGCTTTTTACTAAGTTAGTTTTTAACTCAATTTATTTTGCTGCTGGAGCTGTTGCTGTAGGAGCTGCTTGCTGTGACTTTTGGTAAGCCGCAGCCATTGCTTTTTGTTGTTCAGCAATTTGCTTTGCATAAGCTTCGTACTGCTTACGTTGTGCTTCCATTTGAGCTTGCATCTGCTGGAAGCTAGGCGCTTGCATTGAGTAACCTGGAGCCATCATTCGTGTTTGAGGCGCTTGAGCTTGTGCTGTTTGAGTTTGCATTTGAGGCATACGCATTTGAGGCGCATAACCACCTGCGTTATTATTACCCCAAGGCATGCTTGATCCATTTGCATTATTGCTGTTTGCGCCTTGGCCGTTACCTGCAACATTACCAGCAGTGTTACCGTTACCCGCAGCATTTGCTGCAGTGTTACCTGCTGCATTACCAGTGCCTTGACCGTTTCCGCTTAAGTTACCAGCAGTATCCATATTGGTTTTGCCTTTTCCCTTGAAGTTAATGCTGAAATCGACTTCACCATCAGCATCACCTTTACCTGTTCCCCAGCCTTGGCCAGTTCCTTGTGCATTGCCTGCCGCATTACCAGCACCGTTACCTGCGCCTTGACCGTTACCTTGAGCGTTACCGTAACCCTGGCCAGCGCCATTACCGTTGTTCCACCCGTCCCACCAGTTTGCTGATGCTGTACCAGATAGAGTTAATAATGCTGCAGTTGCTGCTAATGTTGCTATGTGTAATTTCATTTTAAATCTCCTAACGATTTATGGGGTTAATGATAAGTAGAGGTGAGCCTCAAGTTTAACTGAAGCTCAGCATTCAACTTAAGCAAATACTAATATACTAATATTGCCTTTGCAAACAAAGGTTCAAAAATAATTCAATAATATCTCTTTGTGAGTGTGTTGAGTATTCATATTAGACTATATTTTGGGGCACTGCTGTTTAATTCTTGTTCAATACTATTATTAAATAATATGATATTTATTAGCATGAGTAATTAGTAAGCTTCGTATGTAAGCAGCTATTTTTATTGGGTCAGATATTAAAATATGGTTTGTGGATTGTCTTTTCTTATTCTCTAAATTATGTAAAGCTTAAAAATAAGGATATTATTTTTAAGGGAACCATGGGAATTTCACCATTAATGCTAGATCTTGAAGGCATTGAATTATCTTCTGAGGAAAAAGAGTTATTGCAGCATCCACTCACAGGTGGGGTTATTTTCTTTACTAGAAATTTTGAGTCTACTGAACAGTTAAAAATATTGGTCGATGAGGTACGAAATGCATCGCAACGTCCTATTCTGATTTCTGTTGATCATGAGGGCGGGAGGGTACAACGTTTTAGGTCGGAGTTTACAGTTCTACCGCCGCTTGCAAAAATTACTGACACAGATGAAGCTGAAAAAAAGTCATATTCACATGGTTGGCTGATGGCAGCTGAAGTTCGTGCGATGGATATTGATTTTAGTTTTGCGCCCGTGCTGGACGTGAATTACGGTGTTAGCGAAATAATTGGTGATCGCTCTTTTGATAAAAACCCGCAACGAATCTCGTTGCTAGCCAGTGAATACATTAAAGGTATGCGTGAAGCTGGTATGGCATCAACGGGTAAGCACTTTCCTGGTCATGGAGCAGTGATAGAAGATTCGCATTTAGATATTCCTGTTGATAAGCGCAGTAAGAAAGAAATTTGGAAAAATGATATTATTCCCTTTGCAGGTCTTATTGATAAGGGGTTGGACGCAATTATGCCTGCTCATGTGATTTACTCTGAAATTGATAAAAATCCGGCTGGGTTCTCACCGTTTTGGTTGCAGCAAGTGTTACGTGGTGAGTTGAGTTTTGAGGGCGTCATTTTTAGTGATGACCTGAGTATGGAGGGTGCATCTGTTGTGGGTGGTTATCCAGAGCGAGCAGAAGCTGCGATAGAGGCAGGCTGCGACATGGTGTTAGTGTGTAATAATCGACAAGGTGCAATTGAGGTACTAGATCATGCAAATATCAAGAAAAATCAACAATCGGCACAACGTTTATTACGCATGCAAGGCAAGCCTTTTATGAACCGTTCTGCTTTGCTTGATTCAAAACGCTGGGCTGAAACGGTTGATCAAATTACAGCTTTGGTTTAGGAAAGATTTATTTTTAGTTTTTTAAGGAAAGCCTGATTAAGTCCCATAAAATTCTGTAAGTCTCTAGGGCACTATATCCTAGGCGTATTTTGAAATAAATGCTTATTGCCTTCATGAGAAATACAACAACGGAGATGCTGCCCTAGAGGCTTTCCTTAAGAGACCTTTACACGAGTCGGTGGCGAAAGAAACGGCTAAAGCCTCTAATAATTGAGTTATCCGCTTAAGCAGTAAGCTCACTAAAATCGGGTAAAGTTCTACTGATTGAGGCCGAAAATGAAGCTAATAACGAGTAATTAGCGAGTTTTTCAACGAAAAACAGTGAAACTTTAACCATTTTTACTCGTCATCCGATTCGTGTAAAGGTCTCTTTTAAGTCTATATTGTCTCTAATTGTTGATGAATTGAAAATTAAGGATCAAGCCTTATAATCCACTTATGCTTAATTTAGCGCTTATCCCACTTATCCTTATTATTAGCGCCATCGTCATTTTAACCGGTGGTTATATTATCTATAGAAAAATTCGTCGAGGCATTGCGTTTACCATTGAGAAAAGCTCAGAGTTTGCTTCAGAGCAACAACAAAAATGGGAGGCAAAAGAAAAACAGAAAAAACATCCTGAGATATTACAAAAAGGCTTAACAAGCTATGACGATGTTATCGAAAATCTAAAGCACTTGCCCCCTAATTGGCAAAATACAATTGAACCACTTAGCCAACTTGCAAAAAGTATACTGGATGAAATTGAGGATGAGGCAGCGTTAGAATCAGCCGAAAGTGCAGGAATACAACCATCTAAAAAACTGAATGCAGTACGCCCTTTTTTTAATCATAGCTTAAAAGCCTTACTGCAATTGACGCAGAAAATAAGAGCTGACCATAAAGCAATGGATGCAGAGGATACTGAAAAAGCCCGTCAAAGTATTAATGTGATCAAAGCGGATTTGTTGAGTCACCAACGCACGTTGCGCAAAGGTAGAAAAATGGACTTTGCAGTGGCAATGGATGTGATAAAAGCCAGATTAAAGAAATAGACTTAAATCTTTTTATCCAGATAAATCCGGTACTGGTACAGCAAGCCTAATAATGCTGCACTGATAATAAAAGCCTTTGCCCAGCCAACAATCGCGTTACTTAAAAATTTTTGTTTCGCGTACATACCATTTAAAACATCGGTTTGAGGTAGGTCGATCATGCCACTAAAGATCCCGACGAAAATGGGAACGATCAATAAAACAAGCAACGAAATTCTCTTAAGATAACGAGGTGCGTGCCATTTTTTTGTTAAGGTTTGTTTTTTTGCAGTACCATTCTTTTTAGCAAACCATACCCATATCCAGAATGTTAGTAATGACATACCAAAGAGTGTGCTGCCATGTTGTAAGACTCGGTAAGGCATGATGTCGTATCCATCAACAGCGACTATAGGAACCGTCAATGCTGGGATATATTGAGGTGCGCCGTATAAATGTGTGAAAAAATCCCAGCTAATATGAGTTAACGCACCCAGCACTAAAGAGAAAATCAGAGCATAGGCCGGTATATCTGGTAAGCGACCAATAAATAAATCAGGATGCAAATGTTGTTTTATCGCTTTTGGTAAAATTGAAACAATCACCGGTGCCATTAATAAATGATATAGAAAATAAATCGTTAGCCCCATCGGAATAGCAAATAGGTAAACCCCAAGGAGTGAGTGACTCTCAAAACGCTGGTGTACGAGATAAGGCGTAAAATAAGAAAAATCAGGGGTCATACTGCCTATAATCAATGCAGAGAGCGCGCCAAACTTACCTAAGTATTTGACAAGCGGAATAACAGCAACAGTGTGGGCAACAGTAAAAGGCATTTTTATTATTAATTATTTAGTGGTTTAAAATAGAAATTGTTGTTAAAAAAACAATCTTCGCGCATAATCCCGCGCACTGCAAGATTTGTCTGATAAACACACGACTTATTTTGTACGTTTCTTCATAAGGGTGATCTGCATTGGTTCCCTCGCGACGATAAACTGCAAACCCCGCCAGGTCCGGAAGGGAGCAACGGTAGCAGTGGATTCGGGTGCCGAGGTGTAGCTGGTGTGGGTCGCCTCCAGATGATTACACTTCAACTTATTTATTTTCAAAAATTACATAATCATATTTGTGAACTTACAGAGTTAATAAAAAATTAACCAAATCTTGCTGTTCTTTTTTTGATAGTTTGATTACGGTCAAGTCAACCGTCTAATTTTCAAGCAAAAAGAGTTGTGTTTTTAATTACAGGTGAATTTTTAAGCGTAGTCGGGCTATCGTTCTTTAAAAAAATATTGTACTATCTTCCTATGAAACAAGTGTTTACAGCAGAAAATAGACTCAATGTTTACCACATTAAAAATTTATTAGAAACGAAAGGCATAGAGTCGATTGTTAAAAATGATGGTTTAACTTCTGTGGTTGGTGATATTCCGCCAGTCACTGCTTGGCCAGAAGTTTGGATCACTGACCCTGATATGGAAGCTTACGCCAAAGAAATTATCGAGCATTCTAAAACTTCTGACGTCGCTGGTGAAGAATGGACTTGCGATAATTGTGGTGAAAAACATTCGGCTCAATTTTTAGATTGTTGGAACTGTCAATCGAGCAAAGCGTTTTAATCTATCATTAATCTAATCTTAGTTAATTCATTCGCATTTGTTTTTTATGCTGTTTAATTACGCTATGATTCGTTCATGAGTTATCAAGTACTCGCCAGAAAATGGCGCCCGCAAAATTTTAAAGAAATGATCGGCCAAGAGCATGTCTTGCGTGCATTAATTAATGCACTGGACAATGATCGCTTGCATCATGCCTATCTTTTCACGGGGACGCGAGGCGTAGGTAAAACCACCATTGCACGCATTCTAGCAAAGTGCTTAAACTGTGAAACAGGTGTTACCTCAGAGCCTTGTGGTGCCTGTAATAGCTGTAAAGAAATTGTCACGGGTAACTTTGTTGATTTAATTGAGGTGGATGCGGCTTCTCGTACCAAAGTTGAAGATACCCGTGAGCTTCTCGATAATGTGCAATACGCGCCGACACGTGGACGTTATAAAGTTTATCTGATTGATGAGGTGCACATGCTGACAGGGCATAGTTTTAATGCCTTATTAAAAACGCTAGAAGAGCCGCCACCGCATGTGAAATTTCTATTTGCGACGACAGACCCGCAAAAACTCCCTGTAACTATTCTTTCGCGGTGTTTACAATTTAATTTAAAACGCATGCCTCTCGACTTAATCGAGGGGCATTTGAATACTATTTTAAAAGACGAGAATTTTCCTTTTGAGGAAAAGTCACTTCGCTTAATTTCACGCGCCGCAGATGGCAGTATGCGTGATGCTTTAAGTTTGCTGGATCAGTCTATTGCGTTTGGCGGTGATGCTTTAAAAGAAGTGGATGTACGTGAAATGTTTGGGAGTATTTCGCATGAGCCGTTACTTGATTTACTAAAATCTATCTCGCAAGGCGATGGCAAGCAATTACTTCAACAAGTTGAAGACCTATCAGGGGTTACTCCAGATTTTGAAGCTGCAACGGATGCCTTGATAGCCTTGCTGCATCAAGTAGCGGTACAGCAAGTCGTGCCAGAAGCGCAACAAGACGACGATAATATCACTGCGTTTTCACAACAGATTAGCAAAGAAGATGTGCAGTTGTATTATCAAATTGCGCTACACGGCAGACGTGATTTATCTTTATCGCCTGACCCTCGTAGTGGCTTTGAAATGCTATTATTGCGTATGTTGTCTTTTCGGCCGCTTCGTGAGGGAATGCAGCTTGCGCCTGAGTCATTAAAGGAGCCGCAAGCAAGCGTAGAACAAAAAGACTCTGCGCAAGATCCGAAAAAAAAAACACTAAACGATAAACTTGAAGACAGTGACTTAGCAGATAAAAAGCGCAACTCTGAAGAAGTAAAGCCACTGACTTCGGTAGTAAAAAAAACACCTGTAAAACAAACTCCAGTAGCAAGCAATGAAATACCACCTTGGGAAGATTTACCTGATGAGTTAGTTGCGCTCCCAGATAAAAAGGATCATCAAGTTGCAGAGGATAGTATAGAGTATCAACAACCTCAGATCGTTGATGACTTAGTTCTTGATGTTTTAGATGAGCAAGTAAAGGAAGATTTAGCGTGGCATGATGTTATCCCGCAATTAAAACTAGGTGGGCGCGCAGCTGAGATTGTTAAACATTGCTTGTTAGTTGGAAGCGTTGATAAATCAGGATTAATTTCTTTAAATTTAAATGCTGCAAATGCGACTTTATTGTCAGAGTCGGTTGAATTAGAGATTAGTAACGCCTTAAGTTATTTTTATAAACACGCGGTCAAACTTGATTTAACCATTTCTCCTACAGATGAGCCGCTTTCTGCGAATCCCTTGTCACTTTCTTCGGGTTCGTCGCTTTCGTCAAAAGCAGGGCAAGAAAATAACCTAGCAGAAACACCCGCACAACGAACCGCAAGAAATATTGCAGAAGTTCAAACTCAGGCAGAAAAAAATATAGTATCGGACCCGTTTGTGGTAGAACTACAAAATAGGTTTGGTGCTAAAATAGTGCCAAACTCAATTAAACCCAAAATTACAAATTTAACAGACAAAGGTAAAGAAAATGTTTAAAGGTGGTGGCTTAGGCAATATGATGAAGCAAGCGCAAAAAATGCAAGAAGATATGAAAAATGCGCAAGCAGAAATCGCATCGATGGAATCAAACGGTGAAGCAGGCGGAGGTTTGGTCTCTGTCATTATTAACGGTGCTCACGAATGTAAGCGCGTTAAAATAGATGCCAGTTTGTTAGAAGACGATGATAAAGAAATGCTTGAAGACTTGGTCGCAGCGGCGTTTAATGATGCAGCACATAAAATGGCAGAAGCTAGTAAAGAGCGAATGTCAGGCGTTACCGAAGGTATGAGTTTGCCACCGGGTATGAAGCTTCCTTTTTAGCGAACTTCCTGCCCTATAACAACTACATGTCAGAATCTTCACTATTAAATGAACTCGTTAGCGCGCTAAAGTGCTTGCCTAGCGTCGGTGCGCGCACGGCTCAGCGGATGGCGTTTCATTTGTTAGAGCATGACCGTGAGAAGGGTTTAAAGCTGGCCGAAGCGATGCGCGATGCACTGGAAAATATTGGGCAGTGTCAACAATGTAGAACTTTGACAGAGCACGAGGTTTGTCGAATTTGCGCTGACAAAGGACGCAACCCAGATACCTTGTGTGTGGTTGAAAGCCCTACAGATGTAATGGCGGTCGAGCAATCAACCGCTTACCGTGGTTACTACTTTGTATTAATGGGTAAGCTGTCGCCGCTGGATGGTGTGGGGCCAGAAGAACTTGGCTTGGATTTGTTAGAAATTCAGCTAGAAAATGAAAATTTAAAAGAGCTTATTCTAGCGACGAACCCAACGGTAGAAGGGGAGGTAACCGCACATTATATTAGTGAGTTAGCTAAAAAATACAATGTTAAAACTACCCGTATTGCGCATGGTGTGCCTGTAGGTGGTGAACTGGATTATGTTGACAGTAGCACCTTATCGCATGCTTTTGATGGGCGTAGAAATTATTAATTGAGACTTGTTCAGAGGGGTCTTAAATGACACTGCTTACAGTGGCATATGATTTGTAAAGAAGAGCAAACCCAAAAATCGCCATAAGCAGAGCCAGGAATTTCATTAAGTTTAGGTAGCCATCGCTGCTTAAAAATTGGCTAAAATGTACGGCAATATAAGCGACTAAAATTTTTGCAGCAATTAAAAAAATAATGAAAAGAAGATGAAAGCAATACTTTGATTGAGAGTTCCTGAGACTAAATAAGCTCCACCCACTGTAAACCAAAATAGGTAAGGGTTGGGGCTAAGAAAGTTAATTCGTACGGCAGTCCAGAGGCTGTTGTTATTGCCTGTTTCATGTTTTGTTACAAGATAATTTTTGTTATTGCGAAACATTTTTATACTCATCCACAATAGGTTTAAACCACCTAATAAAGAAATAATAGCGATAAAATAATCTATCTCTTTAAAGCCATTTAAAATATAAAAGGAGATTAAAATTATTGGCACATCAGTAATGAGCGGTGCGAAACTCGCTCTTATGCCAGCAGATAAGCTCTTGCTCAGTGCCTCATGAATAATAACTATTCCTAAAGGGCCTGGTTTTAATCCGGCAACGATACCAAAGAGTGATGCAGCTAGAATCGTTTCAAGCATTAAAAGCTAGCATCAAAATTTAAGTAAGGCGTGATTTCCCCAAGCTTTTTATCCAAGCCTTTAGCAACACCTAAATTAACAGGAATCGTCCAGCGATATCCAAGCTTTAACTCACCTCTAATTTCAGCACCTACAGCAGTTTTGTAGTTTTGTTGTTTGTTATTCCATACTTTTCCGGTTTCTGCGAAAAGATTAAAGCCAAATTTACCCAGCCCCACAGGAGGAATAGAAGCCGTTTTATTTATTGCGCCGATAGGAATTTGCCATGTGAGCGCTGCAGTATGTAATTTACTGCCAACAAACGCGTTATGCGGATACCCACGTAAGCGAAAGCTCCTACGGTTTAATCCAATATGGACACTGCTGGGTTCTATACTACTTGCAGTACTTCCGCCGAGTGATAGCTTGGCTGGATTTTTTCCACCTTTGCTCATGGCGAACGTATTTTTAAAAGCTAATGTGGTTTTACCTAAGGCGATATATTCACGCCATTGAAATTGTCCTACAAGTCCTGTGAGATCTTCATTTTTTCTAAACGCATCATAGGTTTCTAATGAAAAACTAAGGGTGCGGCCATCATTCAAACCCAATTTATCAGGAAATAAGCTGGCAGAGATGTAACGCAGGTTCAAACCAATCAGCCCATGACGACTACTTTTCAGAACTTTATCATCACTGCTAGCGGAGCCTTTAAGCTTATTAAAGCGTTGTTTGTGTATATCAGCTAGCCCAAGCCCAACGCTAAATCCTGCATTTACTAGGTCAACGGTGTGTAATGTTTCAAGCGTATTTACTGTGTTTAAACTGTATTCTTTGAGTTGTGTGTGTTCTTTGTCATGATACTTATGTTCTTCGATATTTCGGTTCGTGCTGAAGGCAATTTTATTGTCGTATGTGTAGCGAAAAGCATGGGTGGTTGTTTTTAATTCAGGCGAATAAGCAAGGCCTGCATTCCACACGTGTTTGGATAAAATATCTTGTCCAGACAGTGCTAGGCCTATTTCTTTATGAGCCCCCGTACTAATATAAAAAGGCATTCTGTTTGTAGGTACAAATACTGATTTGAGTGCCGAGTAGGGTTGCAGTGTTGCATCCACTTTTTTGGGTAGAATGAAGGCTAGCTTTTTGGGTTTCGATAAAGCTTTAGGTGGTACAAACAGCTTAGCTTTCTGCGAGATATTTTGTTTTTGCTGTTGTGCATTTACATGAAATAGCGATGGGCCGGTCGGAGTGGTGCCAATAAAGTAAAGTGTAGCGTTGGATAAATCCATAACAGGGCTTTCAGCCAAGCCATTAAAGTGAGTGAGCTGCTGTAGTTTTTTAGATGCTATATTTAATTTGAAAATTTCAGTCGCGCTACTGTTAGCTATTGCGGTTGAGTAAATAATATTACGGTCATTATTGATGTAACGGGCAGATGATTTAATTCGATCATTGTTTAAAAGCGTTTTCCATGTTCCGCTCTTAGTATTAAACTCTTGAATCACAAAGTGATTGTTTGCACCCAGCTTTCGTGTGATGAGTATATGAGTATTATCGTTTGCACCGTCAAGGGAAATCCAGCTGGTATTATCCCCTGAAGCTCCTGTACTTAAGGTGCGAAGGTGTTTACCTTGCTTGTTTAATAACTCCATTGATGAAAATGAGCCATGTTTTTTAAACGCCACAATATGCTCACCATCTGCCATCCATGTTGCGTTGTAATATCGAGCGCAACGCGTGATGCGTTTTAAACGTTTGCTGCTAGGGTTTAAAACATATAAGTCAGAAAATATTTTAGACGGTGAGCAAGCACTGATTTGACTTAGTAAAATGCCTGATGTGATATGGCTATCAAGTAATTGACCTCTTTGTATTTTACCTAAGTTTGTCTTTTTACCGTTGGCTTGCTGTTCGATGATTCTAGGGTGTTTAAGGTGGTCATTCTGGATGTAATAGAGTTTTCCATTGATGCTTAAAGGGCTGCTGATAAAGGCTGAATGTGAGAAAACTTTTTCTTGGTTAATATTCTCTTGGGTATTAACAGCCTGTAGCGCATTGTTTGCTTGTCTACTTTTAAGCTTGGCATAAGCAAAACGCTGGTTTAGCCACTGCGTGTACTCGCGCCATAATACATTAAGTGGTTTTCCTGTTGAGGGAATGGTGTTGCTCACTATTCGAAAAGGGATATTATTGTCGCTATAGCTTTGCACCATTTTTTTGATACTGTCTCGCCCGTAGTTTTCTTCTAAAAATAAAAAGAAGTAACTACCGTATAAATAATCACTGCCGTAAGGCCAGTGGGTCGCGCCCGCGTTAATGCTAGTAAATGAACGTACACCTTTTTGAACTTCGTTTGCCATTAAGTTTTCGTAATAGGGTGAAGCGGTACGTGTGTT
Source organism: Thiotrichaceae bacterium (assembly GCA_026989145.1). Taxonomy (GTDB): domain Bacteria; phylum Pseudomonadota; class Gammaproteobacteria; order Thiotrichales; family Thiotrichaceae; genus Cocleimonas. The sequence goes on along the minus strand of JALSJU010000065.1, from coordinate 15,294 downwards.
TTTGATGTATGTAGTTTCAAGATAGGTAGCTAGTCCTTCTACAATCCAGCTAGGCTGAAAATTATGAGGGGAAAAGAAATTACTTTTACCAAAAACGTTACTTAGTGTTTTTTGTAATCCCGTCACTTGATTAAGATGAAAAATATGTACTAACTCATGAGTAATGACGTTTTCATACCAGTTGCTTGATGAGAGTAACGCGCCAGAACTTGGTGGCATGGTATTTATTAACGTGGCATTACGGGGTGCAATCACCGCAAAGCCATTGCTGTAATCAAAGGTGTTCGCTAAGCCGATATAGATTTTTTCTTTTGGCGGCGTTTTAAAAAATTGACTTAATACATCGTAGCTTGCTTCTGCAATCTTAAGGCTTTGTTGAGCAACCGCTAAATCACCTTTATCGTGGAGGATGTGGAAATGTTCGGACTCTAAATCATACCAATTAGAATGGGGCGCTGTATAGGCTGGTGCAATTTCTGCATGAATTGTTTGGGCTTGAATTATGCTAATCACGGTAAACAAAAAGGAAAGTAGTAGGTGTTTATGCAAGTGTTTAGACGGTGATTTCACAGAATATTCTCATAATATCAAAAATTTAATTCTATATTAAAGCATTTTATAAATCTTTGTTTTATTGGCGGTTTCTTTGCTTATGAAATAGTATAGGGTTAAGACTGAAAACCACAAAGGTGATGAAATGACAGACTGTTTGTTTTGTAAAATTATTAAGGGTGATATCCCATCGGATAAAGTGTACGAAGATGATACTGTTTATGCTTTCAAAGATATTAATGCCGTTGCACCTCACCATTATTTAATTATCCCTAAGCAACATATTGCGATGATCAACGATGTGCAAGATGGTGATGCTAAAACTATGGGGCGCTTGTTTGTTGCTGCAAAAAATATCGCTAAACAACAAGGCTTTGCCGAAGAAGGCTATCGTACGGTAATGAACTGCGGTGAAGCGGCGGGGCAAACGGTGTTTCATGTTCATTTGCATCTATTAGCAGGGCGCGATTTGAGTTGGCCACCAGGCTAATTAGGGTTCTTTCTCAACAACCAATAATCAAATAAATCAAGCAAAGTGCAATCACCGGCGTTTTGATTTAAACTGCATTAAAATTGATAAGGGAGAATTCAAATGCGTAAAATACTCATCATGTTAGCTTTTATTGTTTCATTGTTAAGTGCCTGTTCATCGGCGGGCATTAAAGGTTTGGTTGAGCCGCCAAAAGTGCAGGTGCATAAGTTAGAAATGGGTAGTTTAAATTTAAGTGGTGGCTCAGCAACTATCATTTTAAATATTCAAAACCCGAATAAATTCCCGATTCCGTTGGCAGGTTTTGACTATGGTTTGAGTTTAAACGGTGTGCAGGTTGCTAAAGGAGATAAAGAACATAAAGTGACGATTAAATCAGGTGAAACACAAAAAGTAGCAGTACCTATAACCTTGAGTTTTAGCAATATGCTAAACATGATTCCTGGTTTATTGCGCAGTCGCGAGCTGGATTATTCCTTAGATGGCTCGGTGCATTTACCGTGGTTTAATATTCCCTTTCAACGTGCCGGTAAAACAGCAATTCGTTAATTTTTAATATAGGTTTATGGGTAAAGTAGGTCAGCATGAGTATTAAGTCAGATAAGTGGATACGCCGAATGGCGCAAGAGCAGGGTATGATCGAGCCATTTGAAGCGGGTCAAGTGCGTGAGGAAGAGGGCAACCGGATTGTTTCATACGGTACATCAAGCTATGGCTACGATGTGCGCTGTGCCGATGAATTTAAAATATTCACCAATATTAACTCTGCTATCGTTGACCCTAAGTCGTTTGATGAAGACAGCTTTGTTGATATTCAATCGGATGTTTGTATTATTCCGCCCAATTCATTTGCTTTAGCGCGCACCGTTGAATATTTTCGTATTCCTCGCAGCGTACTAACCATTTGCTTGGGTAAATCAACCTATGCTCGCTGTGGTATTATCGTTAACGTTACGCCGCTAGAGCCAGAATGGGAAGGGCATGTGACCTTAGAGTTTTCCAATACCACGCCGTTGCCGGCAAAAATTTATGCCAATGAAGGTATAGCGCAGATGCTCTTTTTTGAATCGGATGAAGTGTGTGATACCTCGTATAAAGATCGTGGCGGAAAGTATCAAGGTCAGCGTGGTGTAACCTTGCCCTCTACATAATTAAACTCAAATTAATGGACTCACTATGAATTCAGAAAAAGTAATTTTTGCCTTTTTTATCGTACTGGCCTTAACCCTCAATTTTGGCTTTTTTCTTGGCGGGATGGATAACGCAAGTCATCATAATATTTATGAACTTTATGCTGCTATTGTGGTGAGCTTAATTTCAACGGTACTTAAAGTGGGTGATCGCTCGCACCTCGGTGCGGTTTTTTTGGCAACTAGTATTGTTGCAGATTTTCAACTTATTGCTGCTGCCATCGTTTGGGGTATGACAGAACATATTGCTGGTCAAACACTTGGTGGTGACGCTTTATCAACCGTCGTATCTTTATCAGGCGGCGCATTGTTGGCAAATATCATTTCGGTGGTTTTGTTGGTTTCTGAGACTATATCAGTACGGCGATAGGGGAACATCGCTTAGTATTTCATAACAATGTCAAATCTCTTTTACATACTATTTAGACGGCTGCGTTCACCATTGATCGTATTGATCATGGTTTATGCAGTTTCAATATTGGGCTTTGTGCTTATTCCTGGGGTTGATGATCAAGGTCAACCTTGGAAAATGTCATTTTTTCATGCGTTTTATTTTGTAAGTTTTATGGCAACAACCATTGGTTTTGGCGAAATCCCTTATGCTTTTACAGATGCACAGCGGTATTGGGCATTAATTACTATGTACGCTACTGTGGTTGCATGGCTGTATGGGATTGGTATGTTATTGGGAGTTTTTCAAGATCGTGTATTTCGCCAACAAATGCAAAAAAGTAGTTTTTTAAGACGAGTCAAAAGTATTCGTGAGCCGTTTTATATTATATGTGGTTATGGTGATACAGGCTCACAATTAACGCATTCGTTATCGCAAGAAAATATTTTATCGGTGGTTATTGATCCCGACGAAGAGCGGATTAATGATCTCGAAGCGGATGACTTTAAAATGCCGCCGTTAAGTCTGTGTGCCGATGGTTCTCAGTCAGAAGTTTTGGAAATGGCAGGTATCAAGCACCCTTGGTGTAAAGGTATTGTAACCTTAGCGAATGAAGACTCGGTTAATCTAACAGTAGCCATTGTGGCGCAATTGTTAAACCCAGATTTACGGCTAATTGCTCGCGCAGAAACACCAGAGGCTGAGGCTAATATCCTTTCTTTTGGTGCTAATGAAGTGATAAACCCCTTTGAAACATTCTCATCGCGTTTAGCGTTAGCATTGCGTTCACCAAGCTTGTTTTGTTTGTATGATTGGATGACAGGTGTATCAGGGCAAAAGATTTGTGAGCCTCCAGAGGCAAAACAAGGCATGTGGATTATATGTGGTTTTGGACGTTTTGGACGCTCATTGTATGAACACCTTGATGATGAAGGCGTGCCACTACGTGTGATTGAGCCTAATCGTAAGGTAAGGGACTTGCCTTCAGGCTCTGTTATTGGTCGTCCAACAGAGGCGAACACCTTAACGAAGTCAGGAATTAAGGATGCCGTTGGAATCATTGCAGGGACTGATGTTGATGCCAATAATCTGTCTATTTTAATGACTGCTGAAGAGTTAAACCCCGATGTTTTTCGGGTGGCAAGACAAAATGAAGAGAAAAATACACATCTTTTTCAAGCTGCTGATTTAGATATGCTAATGCAACGTGGAAATGTCATTTCAAATACTATTTTTGCGTTCATTCGAACTCCGATGTTGGGTGATTTTTTGCGCATTGTTTCACGGTTTAATAATGACAAAGCGAATGAGTTAGTGAGTCGAATTGTCGGGGTGGTTGATGATGAAATCCCCGAATTATGGGAGTTAACTGTCAACGAGAATGAAACTCCAGCCTTGTATAAAATGATAGAGACTCAGCAGGTATTAGTTGAAGATATTTTATATGGTGAACAGCTTAATAAAGGCGATGCTAAAAATGAGTGTATTGCCGCCTTACCTTTATTTTTGCGCCGTGGTGAAGGCAATGTGCTTTTGCCTGAATATAATCGTATTATTCGTGAAAATGATCGCTTTTTAATGTGCGGAACATATTCTGCGAGACAGCACATGATGCGCTTGGTTAAAAATATTAATTTACTTGAGTCTGTTTTATTAGGTGAAGAGTTGCCAGCAGGCTGGTTGTTGAGAAAGTTTAGGCAAAGAAATCCACCTGAAAATAAAAATGGTTGAGGCTTTTATTCGTCATGCTTCGTGCAATAGCTTCTCGTTAACTCCTTAGTTGGCTATTCAATATCACTGTACTCTCGACGTGCTGGGTAGTTTTTTCTTAAGGAGTCAAAATATTTCCCGTCTTGCAAAGCCTTATTTTTTAGAAGTCTTTTTAAATTATTATCGTCCTGTAAGATGTTATAAGCTTTAAGAAGAGTCGAGCGATTATCATGATTTCTAGAAAGTTTTATCACGGTTCTTGGGTTGTTCGAAAAATCAACTTGTTGTGCTGACCATAGCGGTTTTTCTCCTAAAAAATCACACACCGCATTGTAAATCATTTCGGTGCCTCGAATCTTGCCGTCAATGCTATAACCTGCAATGTGTGGCGTGCCTATGAGTGTATAAGGCAATAACTCTAAGCCTATATTAGGTTCATTTTCCCAGACATCTAAAATTAAGCTGATGTCATCATGGGATTTAATGCGTTTCAGTAATGCTGGTTCTTCAACAACTTCGCCTCGCGCTGCATTGATAAACAGTGTGCCTGATTTTAATATGCTAATCAGTCTATTGTTTAACAAGCGGTAGCTGGGGTGATTCCCATCATAAGTTAAGGGTGTATGTAACGTAACGATGTCGGAGGCCAAAGCTTTTTCGATGCTTGAGTAGTCGTATTGTGCAGGTTTTTTTTCTTCTAGAGGTGGGTCGTTAATAACGCAGTGTATACCGCTATCTTCACACAATTGTTTAACTCGTGAACCAACATTACCGCACCCGATAATACCGATGCTTAAGGAGTTTAAATCTTTATTATTTTGTAATGACCACAGGCTGATGCCAGCCATAACATATTCGGCTGCAGAAATTGCATTACTGCCTGGGGCGCGAGCAAAGTCGATTTTGTTTTTTTCTAGGTATTTTAAATCAATATGGTTAAAGCCTGCAGTAGCTGATGCCACAAATTTTACAGGCGTGTCTTGCAAAAGTTTTTGATTTACTTGAGTCACTGAACGAACTAATAAAATATCTGTGGTCTGTAATTTATCTGATGATAAAGTACGGCCATTAACGGTAGTGACTTTCCCTAGGGTGTTAAACGCCTCTTCGACGTAAGGAATGTTTTCATCAGCAGTAATATTCATTTGTTTAGGGTATGAGCGAAAAATTATTTTTCAAGTTATAAGTTTTCAAGGTTTCTTGTTTAAAACGAATATTATTAAGGATATAGAAAGGGATGGGTGGTATAATGGATCGGATATATGGGAAAATTTAACATGCTGAGGTGCGTGCTTTAGTATTGAATTGATCGTCTAGGGCTAGTCGTTCAAATTATAGAATATAAGTGATAGTGCTTCGCTTAAGAATTAAAAATGAGAGTAAAAATGGGTTTGTTTAGTGTGCCGAATGTGTTCAGAAAGTCGTTAATTGTTTGTTTATGTAGTGTTGCTTTGTCAGTGAATACTGTTGTTTTCGCCGAAGACTCCGCACAAATTAATTTACGTGATGTTGAAATCCCCACTTTAATCGAAACAGTGTCTCGTATTACTGGTAAAAGTTTTGTAGTTGATCCGCGTGTTAAAGGTCGTGTTACAGTTATTACTAGTAGTGATGTTGATAAGGACGAGCTGTACGAAACCTTTCTATCTATTTTGCAAGTTCATGGTTTTTCGGCAGTACCTTCGGGCGCTAACTTAATCAAAATTGTACCGTCTAACCAAGCCAAGCAACAACCTGTGCCAGTAGTGGGTGATGATGAATATTATCCAAGAAAAGCAAGAGAATCCAATGCTAAGAAAATTGGTTCTGGGGAGCTGTATAAAGCTGCGCAAGATTTACTTCGCACAGACAACAAGGCGAGAAGAGTAAAACCTAAGCGTAAACGCAATGCCGATGAATTAATTACCCGAGTTATTCGAGTTGAACATGTGCCAGCTGCAATGCTAGTGCCAATCCTTCGTCCTTTAGTGCCTAGTACCGGGCAATTACAGGCTTATGGTCCGAGTAATACCATCGTTATTTCAGATCGTGCGGCAAATATTGATCGGCTTCTTAAAATTATTAGGAAAATGGATCGAGCGGATGATGAGGAGCTAGAGGTTGTTCCACTGCGCTATGCATCGGCTCAAAAGTTAGCTAAGACGATTCAAATTTTACAAAAATCTTCCATCAAAGGTGCATCTTCAAAAAACAGGGTGGCAGCAGATGAACGTACCAATAGTTTGTTGTTAAGTGGTGATAAATCATCTCGCCAACAAGTACGAAAAATTATTAAAAAATTAGATACACCTCAGCCTATCGCTGAGAAAACCAAAGTGGTTTATTTACGCTATGCCAAAGCAGAAGACTTGGTAAAAGTGCTAACAGGATTTTCGAAAACACAAAAATCTAAAAAACCGACGAGAAAAGGGGCTGCTGGCACGCAAAAAGCGAATATTGATATTCAAGCTGATCCTGCGACGAACTCTTTAATTATTACCGCTGATCCAGATATCCAAAAGAACTTGGAAAAAGTTATCCGCCGGCTTGATGTGCGTCGTGCCCAGGTATTGGTTGAAGCGATTATTGCTGAGGTTTCCTCAGGGCTATCCAAGAATTTAGGTTTGCAATTAGTCACCGGAGGTACAGTAGGAGGTTCGAAAGGTGCTAGCGCTGGGTTAATTGGCGCATCGAACTTTTCAACAGCAGGACCTTCTATTTTAAGTGGCTTAGTAAATCCTGCTGGCCTGTTAAGCAGTAACGGTGGTGTGTTGGGTTTTGCTATTGGAAAAGATAAAAAACCGATGTTTGGTGTGTTGTTAAATGCCTTAGCAGGTGATGCGGCTACCAATATTTTATCCACGCCAACCTTGATTGCAATGGATAACCAAGAGGCTGAAATTGTGGTGGGTAAGAATGTACCTTTTGTGACAGGTTCTTATACAGGCACAGGTGGAAGCACGACCCCTTCAAATCCTTTTCAAACAATTGATCGTAAAGATATTGGCTTAACACTAAAAATTAAACCACAAATCAATGATGGAACTAGCATCCGCTTAGATATAGAACAAGAAAGCTCAAGTTTAGAAGAAGGCTCTCAATCAACGGATGATAAAATCACCAAGAAACGTTCCATTAAAACTAGTGTAATGGTTGAAGATGATCAGATTTTAGTGTTAGGTGGTTTAACTGAAGATGTTTATCGAGATAAACATAATAAGGTGCCCTTCTTAGGTGATTTACCTATCGTAGGGCGTGCTTTTCGTTCTACTACGACTTCAAAAGATAAGCAAAATTTAATGGTGTTTATTCATCCTGTAATTATGCGCGATGTATTGAGTGGCGATAGTTATACTCGCCAGAAATACAATAAACTCAGGCGCTCTCAGCAGGAAACTCGAATTAGTAAGCGTGGACTATTGCCAGGTGGAGGTAAACAATTTCCTGCAAACTTACGTTCCGGTTTGGTGAGAAAAATGACCCAGGCACAGAAAAAACAAATTATTATTCAAGAGCAAAAGCAGCGGGTACTTGCGCATCAAAGAAAAATTAGGCAAGCTAAATTAGCTCAGCAGCAATCAAGAAAAATACGTATGGCACAACAACAGAGGGCATCTGCGATACAAGCCACTACAAGACCTACGGCAAAAGGCGTGAGCGCACAGTCAATGCCACAACGTATGCAAAATGTTATGCCTCAGCGTCGTAGAAATATAGAAAAATAATAAAAATGGATATTGAAGTAAGCACACTTGAGAATGAAGTTGAAGAGCCGAAAAAGCTTTTAGATTTTCCTTATAGCTTTGCTAAGCGTAATGGGGTTGTTCTACAGCGTCAGAGTAGTTTGGAGCAATCTAACGGTGAAGCTTCGCCACTGTTGGTGCAATATAAAAAAGGCTTAACACCGTCTATAGCAAATGAGGTTCAGCGTTTTCTACAAGAGCCTGTGAACTTTCAATTAATTGCAGATGAAGATTTTGAAAGTATGTTAGCCAGGCAATACGATAGTAGTGGCGCGGGTGCGAGCGCGATGATGGATGACATCGGTGATGAATTTGATTTACACGATGTTGCAGACTCTTTACCTGAGCCAGAAGATTTATTAGAGTCTGAAGATGATGCACCGATTATTCGATTAATCAACGCACTGTTAACCCAAGCCGTAAAAGAAAATGCCTCAGATATTCATATTGAAACCTATGAAAATCGCATGGTTGTTCGGATGCGTGTCGATGGTGTTTTACGCGAAATTTTAGAACCTCCACGCGCCTTGGCAGCCTTAGTTATTTCACGTATAAAAGTTATGGCAAAGATGGATATTGCCGAAAAACGAATTCCTCAGGATGGCCGAATCTCATTGCGTGTAGCTGGTCGTGGGGTTGATATTCGAGTTTCGACCTTGCCCTCTGGGCACAATGAGCGTGTGGTTATGCGTTTACTGGATAAGTCAGCAGGACGGTTAAACCTAGAACATTTAGGGATGGATCCTTCAACCCATGAGCGATTAAAAAGCTTGATTAAAAAACCTCATGGGATAATTCTGGTTACAGGCCCTACTGGCTCTGGTAAAACCACTACGCTCTACGCTGCATTGAGTAACCTGAATGAAACCAGTCGTAATATCATGACAATTGAAGACCCAATTGAATATTACATTGATGGTATTGGTCAGACACAGGTTAATAATAAGGTTGATATGAGTTTTGCCCGTGGTTTACGTGCTATTTTACGTCAAGACCCGGATGTCGTTATGATTGGTGAAATTCGTGATTTAGAAACGGCTGAAATCGCAGTGCAAGCATCATTAACTGGTCATTTGGTATTTTCGACGTTACACACGAATACTGCCGTCGGAGCAGTGACTCGATTACGTGATATGGGTGTTGAGCCATTTTTACTTTCATCAAGCTTAATTGGTGTAATCGCACAGCGCTTGGTACGTTTGTTATGTGACGAGTGTCGTGTGTCTTATGTGGCAGATGATGCGACCTGTGAAGTGTTAGGCGTAAGCGCTAGTAACCCCCCAACGCTTTATCATAATAAAGGCTGTAGCTTATGTAACCACACAGGTTATGTTGGGCGAAACGGAATTTATGAGTTTGTTGAAATAGATGATACAACCCGCAATATGATTCATGATGGGGAGAGTGAACAAGTTGTTGAAAACTATGTGCATCAACACGTCCCTACAATTCGCCAAGATGGTATTCGCTTAGTGTTAGCAGGGAAAACAACTTTGGAAGAAGTTTTTCGTGTGACACGTGAAGATAAAAGTAAAGAAAATAATCAAGATTCTCAGGGCACGATTCGTAGTATCACCAAAAATACGAGCCAAAGTTAAAGACTATGCCTGCGTTTGAATACACCGCACTCAATGCGAAAGGTAAAGAAGAAACAGGTTTACTGGATGCGGATAATGCGCGTCAAGTACGTCAGTTACTACGTGACAGCAGCTTAACCCCGTTAGAAGTTTCTCAAGTTGAAAAATCAGAAAGCTCAAACAAACAAAAAACGGTACGAGCAGGGCGAGTTAAAGCCGCTGAATTAGCGCTAATGACACGCCAGTTAGCGACGCTTGTTGAATCAGGGTCGCCACTTGAAGAAGCCTTAGCGACCACCGCAAAACAAACTGAAAAACGTAATATTCGGCATATATTGTCGGCGGTACGCTCTAAAGTAGTGGAAGGTTATACACTGGCAGAAGGGTTAAATACGTACCCTTCTGTTTTTCCCAATATGTATCGTGCTACGATAGCGGCAGGTGAGCAATCAGGTCATCTTGATGCGGTACTCGATCGTATGGCAGATTATACTGAAACACGTCAGGAGACGCAGCAACGCATCTCTAATGCTATGTTTTATCCAGCAATATTAACCGTTTTATCCATTCTCATCGTCGCCGGTTTGTTGGGTTTTATCGTGCCTAAAATTATTGATGTATTTGATAACATGGGGCAAGAGCTTCCTGCAATGACACGCGGTTTGATTACGGTGAGTGATTTTGTGCGAGATTATGGTCTGTATATTGGTATCTTTTTCGTGTTGGCATTTATCCTGTTTAAGCAGGCTATTAAGATTCCTAAATGGCAATATCGTTACCATGATTTTTTATTAAAAGTTCCTGTTATTAAAAAAATGGTACGCGGTTTAAACACCGCTCGTTTTGCTAGAACGCTGAGTATTTTGGCATCTAGTGGGGTTCCTATTTTGGATGCGATGTCCATTTCAGCACAGGTGGTGCAAAATATGCCGATGCGTAAAGCGATTGAAGATGCGGCCAAAAAAGTTCGTGAAGGTAAGCCCATTAATCGCGCTTTAGAGCAGTCCGGTTATTTTCCTCCCATGACGGTGTATTTAATTGCTAGTGGTGAAAGTAGCGGAAAGCTCGATGAAATGTTAGAGCGAGCAGCGCAACAACAAGAGCGCGAAACTGATTCTATGTTGACCAATATTTTGGGTCTATTTGAACCGTTGTTAATATTGGTGATGGGTGGGGTGGTGTTATTGATTGTTCTTTCAATCTTGTTGCCAATACTTAATTTGAACCAATTGGTGCAATAAGCTGTCTTATAGGCAGTTCCAATTTATTTTATATAGAGACTAGCGACTTGCGCAAAGGTCTCATATAATCTTCATATAACCTTTAGGGAGAAAAAAATGATTTTTTCATTACGCAAAGCTTTAATATTGTTAGTTTTATCGGTGGCTGTTAGTGGTCCAGTTATGGCAAAGGATTCACCTTCTATATCCAAGTCAGCTTCTTCGGCTGAAGGTAAATCACAATACAAACGCACCACGGTTAATATTAATAAAGCGAATGCTGCAGCATTAAGTGCTTACCTTGTAGGTATTGGCCCGATTAAAGCAAAAGCGATTGTAGCTTACCGTAGTAAAAATGGTAAATTTTCAAACGTAAAAGATATTATGAAAGTCGAAGGTATTGGTGAAGGTGTTTTTAAAGGCTTAAAGAAGAATATATCGACGTCACGTGGTGAAGCTAGCGCCCCTAAAGGCTACAAGATGGGTTCTGCAACGACGAAGAAAAAGTCATCAAGCACTAAAAAGTCTTCTGCAAAATCCACAACATCAAAGAGTAAGTCATCACCTAGTAAGACAAAAGCTAAAAAATCCAGCACAAGCTCTGATAAAGCTTCAAAAAAGTCAAAGAGTTCTAAAGCAAAGTCTAAAAAATTAAAAGACTCAAAGAAAAAAACTAAAAAGAAGAGTACTAAATCGAGTAAAGACAAGAAAAAGAAGAAGTCAAAAAAGAAAAGTAAAAAATAAACAGATTTTTTCTTTTAACGGTTGCTGTTTTTTATCGTGAAAATAGTACTGAATAGCTAGTTTCTCCGGAGGGGAGCTGGCTATTTTTTATACATGACGGTAACCTTGCTCTCTCTGTTTATTACAAAATAAAAATAGGCTTAAAACATGAGTAACACTAAAAAAAATATTCTAGTTACTGGCGGAGCAGGATATATTGGATCACATACTTGTATTGAATTGCTAAAAGCTGGCTATACCCCGATCGTCTATGACAATCTTTGTAATAGCTCAACGGTTTCGTTAGATCGTGTAAAAGAAATTAGTGGTGAAACGATCACTTTTATTGAAGGAGATGTGCGCGATGCAAAAGGCTTGGATAATGTATTTCAAGAGCATGATATTTATGGAGTGATTCACTTTGCAGGTTTAAAAGCGGTCGGTGAGTCAGTTGAAAAACCGATTATGTATTACGACAATAATATTGCGGGCAGTGTTTGTTTGTTTGATTCAATGAATCGCAATAATGTAAAACGTATTATTTTTAGTTCATCGGCAACGGTTTATGGTGATCCTGAAACGGTTCCAATCAAGGAGGACTTTCCTGTCAGTGCAACCAATGCCTATGGTCGTTCAAAATTACATATTGAAGAAATTTTAAGCGATATTTATGTATCAGATGATAGTTGGAATATTGCACTATTACGTTATTTTAATCCAGTAGGAGCACACATTAGTGGGCTGATTGGTGAAGACCCGAATGATATTCCAAATAATCTAATGCCTTATATATCGCAGGTTGCGGTCGGTCGTCTAGATAAATTATCTGTTTTTGGTGGTGACTATCCAACCACTGATGGTACCGGTGTACGTGACTATATTCATGTGGTAGATTTGGCTAAAGGCCATGTAAAAGCATTACAAGCCTTTGAAAATGATAAGGTTGATGATTTATACACAGTTAACTTAGGCACCGGAATGGGGTATTCTGTGCTGGATATGGTTAAAGCATTCTCAGAAGCTTCTGGTCAAGAAGTAGCCTATGAGATTGTTGATCGCAGACCAGGTGATATCGCTTGTTGTTATGCAGACCCTGTAATGGCCAAAGAGTTACTTGGCTGGGAAGCTGAGAATGGGATACAAGAAATGTGTGATGATACTTGGCGTTGGCAAAGCAATAATCCGAAAGGGTATAAATAAGGAAGCCCTGATTGAGTCCAATTATTTTCAGCTTGCCAAATCCGCCGATATTTACCACGATGATGGATGCAATATTTATTACTTCGTTTGTAATGAACTTATAAGCGAATTGTAGTAATAACTATTACGCCTCACTTCATGAAAAATAGTGGTAGGTGGTTTTTCTGCGCTAAATTCTAAATGACATAATCACGTTTTCCATAAGAAAGCCTGTACGTGTTAATAGATTTATTAAATAGAGGTTAAAATGATTAAACGATTAAAAATAGGTTTCACTGCATTGGTTGTAACGATGTTACTGCTGAATGGTTGTTCACGATATAACAAACCAGCAACTGCTGCAGAAACAGCTGCTGCTGCACGTTCTGTGGCTGTGCTAAATAATACTCCATCGGCATCTGTAGTACCTTCTTATAATGCTAAAGTGGTTAGGGCTACCCCGGTAGTTGCTTCAAATATTATTTCTGCTAATGATATCTTAGATATTAATGTTTTTAAGGTTGCTGATTTATCAGCAAAAGCGCTAATTGTTGAAGCTAGCGGTTTTATTTCAATGCCTCTAATTGGTTCTGTAAAAGTAGCGGGTCTCAGTATTTCCCAAGCCGAAAACACCATCACGCAACGCTTAAAACAGTATATGCAGGACCCGAAAGTAAGCATCACTCGTACGAATAAAGCAATAGAGAATCGTGTGACAGTAGAAGGCGAAGTTAAAGCACCGGGTGTTTTTCCTATTAAAGGTAATTTAAGTTTCTTACAAGCGATTGCTATGGCGCAGGGCTTATCTAACGTAGCTGAGTCTCGTAATGTTTTGTTTTTTCGTGATGGTAAACGTCATAGCGTAAACTTAGACTTAGTTCGTTTAGGTAAAATTGCTGACCCAATATTGCGCGGAGATGACAGAATCATCGTGTTAAAGAATGCTTCTAAAGTACGTGAAAGAAAGGTTATTGATTATTTGCCTGCCGTTACTGCGCCAATTTCTATATTACGCGGACTTTAATTATTTACTCTTACCTTAAAGCCTTGATATTAAATCAAGGCTTTTTTATTTTTTATTAACGTTATATAGAGATCTTGCACGACTCAGGTTATGAGCAAATATTGTCTTAACTGTAGGACACTTTTATAGTGTATCTTTAATATTTCGAAAATTACTAGATGGAAGCATTAAAAATGCCAAGAGCCAATGATTTAAAACGTGGAATGATTATCGACTTTGATGGCGTGCCACATGCGGTTAAAACAGTGGATTGTAAAAGTCCATCATCACGTGGAGCATCTACGTATTACAAAATCCGATACACTAATTTGCAAACGGGGCAAAAACGGGACGAATCACACAAGGCGGAAGATATGCTTAAAGAAGCTGATTGTCAGCGTATCAAAGTATCATTTTCTTATATTGATGGGGATAGCTATGTTTTTATGGATAGCGAAGACTTCTCTCAGCATAGCTTAAATATGGATGATTTAGGTGAGCAGGTGGGGTATATCACTGAAGGTATTGAAGAAATAACAGCATTATTGCTTGATGGCAATATTATTGGTATTGAACTACCATCAACAGTATCTCTCAAGGTGACTGAGACAGCCCCACGCTTAAAAGGTGCAAGCGCAACAAACCGTGACAAACCAGCAACACTATCAACAGGAATAATAGTGCAAGTTCCAGAGTATTTAGAAACAGGCGAAATTATTAAAGTGCATACTGCAACGGGTAAATTTATTTCAAGGGATAATGTTTAGTTTTTAATGTGTTTTTTGCAAGTGAGCCTCGTTCTCGAAAAAGTACACCTAGGGCATGTGCTTGAGTAAGTTCGCAGAATTCAACTAGGTTGCCTAGATCCTAAAGAGTTATTTCTTTTGGTATTTCATTAATAGTTTTTGATACATGCACCACTAAATCCTCCTTTTCATTGATCAGTAATGAGAAGGCTTCAATGTTTTCTTCGCAAGGAATTAGGTCTGTAGCTATATTAATCAAAGCAAAGTCTCTTAACTCTTCAACCTGAAATAATGCCTCTTCGATTGCTGCAGGAGTCATCATATAGCAGTGTTGTAAGAAGAATATACGAATCATCGTATCTACTGGAATGACTAAGTTACGACCACTTTTTGATATTAAGTAATGTGGCTCTATAAGCTGTGTAAGTTCTCCCCATGCAACAGACTTTTCCATTTCGCGTAGTTGTTTAAATCGAAATCTGCTTTCAGCTAAGGCTTCTGACATATGTGAAATAATAGTTGAATATAGCATTTCCACCACTCATTAATTATCATTGGGTGAAAACTATAAAACTATGCTGTATGAATTCTAAGTCAAAATATGGAAGTTACCGTAACTTTATCACTATTAATTGAGACCTTTGCACTCTCGTGCAAAGGTCTCTACCAATCACATTCTTAATAGAGCTTATCGAAATAAGCCCCTAACGAAAGAGCAGAAAAGGTCAAACCGATTGGCTTCGGGCACACGGAGTATCGTCGAAAGGGTATTTGGTGTGTTAAAGCTCCAT
>JALSJU010000064.1 GCA_026989145.1 Thiotrichaceae bacterium | reverse complement strand
GATGCCTAACGCTTGCATTAAGCGGCTGGTAACAGTTGGCTATACTGTGTAGCGAAGCGAAACCGAGCCAACTTTAACAGTCCGACTTTAATGCCTTGTTAGATTGATAGTAATTTAGCCTTCTGTGCCAAAAATTCTTCATTTGTAAGGTAAGCGATCATTCAGGGGGTAGATCACCCCATTTAAGCCAGATCTGAGGTTAAAAAATTATCCCCGAATTTCTCTTTCCAAAGTCGAGGCGTAAGCTCTTCAACTTTTGACGCGGGGTGCATGCCGACACGTTGCAATACATCAACAAGGTAATGGTAGGGATTAATTTCCTGTAATCGGCAAGTAACAAGCAAGCTTTGTAAAATTCCTAGCTGCTCGGCACCTAACTCGCTCCAGCAAAAAAGATAATTTTTTCGCCCCATGGGAATAACGCGTAAAGCTCGCTCAAGATGATTGGTATCCATGGCAACATTTGGGTTAGCCAGAAATACTTTCAATTCAACTTGCCGCTCATTCACATAATTTAGGGCTTTGGTGAGTTGATTTTTTGGTGTTAAGTCAGTTCGCTGCCGTTGCTCGTAAACCCAGTTAAAAAATTCAGTAACCCGTGGCTCACTGTGCTTTTGCCGATAGGCTAATACATCAGCTGGCTCAGTAATATGGTCTTTGATGTGTTTTTCATTTTTATAAAGTATCGCTATTTTATCAATGGCTGCTTGTGCGGCTACGGGCTCAATCAATAAGGCTCGGTCGAAATAACGGCGCGCGTGTACCCAGCAAGTGGCATGGGTGATGGTATCTTCTTTTTTATTTAATTTTGCTACCGTTTTGCTGTAAGCCGCATAGCCATCAGTCAATAAGGTACCAGTAAACCCTTCTAGCTGCTTTTGGGCATGCAAAAAGCCTCGGCTATTCGACCAAGTAAACGCAATTTCATTGTTGTCACCATACATCGGCCAGAAATAGGTTTGTTTCATTTTGCCTTTGCTTTTTCTACCCGCTTTTATCGGCACTTCATCCATGGCAAGGGTTTGACTACTGATGATGGATTTAAGATTGGCTTGGTAGATAGGTCTTAGCAGTTCAATGCCTTTTTGTACCCAGTTAATTAAGGTGGCTCGGCTAATATGAACACCTGAGTCAATCATGCGTTGATGTTGCCGGTAAAGTGGCAGGTGATATACGCCTTTATCAACCATCAAACCCGCAATCAGTGACACATCGGCGTAACAACCCTCAAGTACATTACTGGGGGCTGGTGTGGTTTTCACCGTTTGTTCATTTTTATGACGAACAATCGGGCGACGGTAAATTAATATCGTATAGCTGCCTGGTTGCTGGGCTAATCGGTTGGTTTCTTTATAGCCGATAATTTCGTAGTTATCAGCGTTATCACCTTGTAGCTCTGGCGCAGGAATATCAATAACTTTAGTGGGTACCGACGCATCAAAGCGCAAGCCCGTGTCGTTGACTTCATCGCCATTAAGTTGCTTATTGGATTTACGCTGATGGGCTTTTATTTCTGTGGTTTTATCGATTGGCTCAGGGCTGTTATCCTTATCAAA
This sequence comes from Thiotrichaceae bacterium, assembly GCA_026989145.1. Classification (GTDB taxonomy): domain Bacteria; phylum Pseudomonadota; class Gammaproteobacteria; order Thiotrichales; family Thiotrichaceae; genus Cocleimonas. The sequence goes on along the minus strand of JALSJU010000064.1, from coordinate 942 downwards.
TAACGAGCCTTGAAGGTTTAATTCATCGAGTAATTGTTTTTCTGATTTACGACCAAAGAGTTGCCGCTTGAACCAATCTAACTGTTGTTTAAGTACGCGATTTTCTTCTCTAAGTGCTTGGATATTGTCGTCTTGCAAGGTGTTAACTTCGGTCGTTTTTATGCCGAGTATTATAACAAAAACTATCGAATATAGCGCTTGTTTTGTGGTGCTTTTTGCCAATTAATCCCCTCAATTAAACACTGTAATTGCGCCCAATTGAGTGACATTTTATCACCATCACTTTTTACCCGAGGAAACTGACCTTGCTCAAGCCGCTTGCTCCATAAACAGTAACCCCCACGACTGTAGTAAAGGATTTTTATGTACGTTCGTCGCTTGTTGATAAACACAAATAACTCGCCACTGTTTGCTGGTCGTTTGAGTTTAGATTGCGCTAGTGCGGCTAATCCATCGAATTGCTTACGCATATCAACGGGGTGTGCGTAAAGCCATACCGATAAGTTAGGATCTTGCAGTAACATCAACTATTCATCATGCGCAATACAACACCGTTAGGTAATGACAATTCAATATCCCAGTTTGGTGAGGAAACTGTTTGCTCAGGCATAATATTAACCCAATCAGTTTTGCTATCATCATGGTCAAGGCGGCTTTGCGTTATTGAGGGATAAAGCGAAGTATCTTCTAAACGCTTACGCCACGCATAAAAACTTGAGGGGGTGATTTTCTGTTGTTTACAAAACTCAGCTATTTGCAAACCGCTTGATACATGCTGCTTGAAGATTTTTTGCCATTGCTCAGGTGTTCTATGGATATTTGCCATTGTTTTTCTCGGTGAGTAAATAATGGCACTACTTTAGATTGGTTTAGGTTGGGATGAAATACGTCTTAAATTGATCGCTTACAGCGCTATTTGTGCAGCTTCTTTGGTCGCGGCAC
>JALSJU010000063.1 GCA_026989145.1 Thiotrichaceae bacterium | reverse complement strand
TAGGCTTAAAAATGTAAGTATTAAGGTAAAAATAGAGAAGAACTAGCGATTGATTTGATGTTTTTTTAACATCCAACTCAATTATCAGAATAAATTGGAAAATGAGATCTCATGCAAAGGTCTCATTTATATTAATAACTCTGGTATATTGGTACAGTAATAAACTATTATACAATGAACTTTCAGAATTAAATCACAGTTATAGATAAAATATAGGTCTATAATGATATAATAGCTACACCTCATCTACTTTTTAGCACCTTCATTCTGAACTAGATAGTTAATATGTACGCTGATTGGTAAAGTAGATTTAATTATAAAAATTAAGTGAGAAAACAATGATTTTTTCTATAGATGTTGAAGATTGGGCGCAGTCTGTTTTAAACCCAAATAATCCTGTCACTAATCGCGTGCTTGATAACACCTTACGATTGCTAGATATTCTTGATGAACATGACCACAAGGCAACGTTCTTTACATTAGGCAATGTCGCACAAAAGCACCCTGAATTGATTCGTAAAATTGCTGATACCGGACACGAAGTTGCATCACACGGATTTAATCATCAATCTATATTTAACCTCACACCCAACCAAGTTCGTGAAGATGTTTCTAGTTCTATTAAACTACTCGAAGATACTTCGGGTCAAAAAGTCATTGGATTTAGAGCGCCAGATTTTTCGATTAGAGAATACTTATTCGAGTGGTACTGTGAAGCACTTGCAGAAAACGGCGTAAAATATGACTCTTCTCTTTTTCCTATGAAAGTCGTGAAATATGGAATTGAAAAAGAATATTCATTAAAGATATTTAACAAATACCATTTAAATGAGCATTATTTAAGTTACATGAATTTCTTTGGATACAAGCTACCATTCTTTGGTGGCGGTTGGTTCCGCATTACCCCCTATGCAATAACAAAACATTTAAGCCAAAAGCTTGATTCTAAACGTGCTGTTTTTTATATGCACCCCTATGAGATTGATCTTGAAGAGCTTGCAGCGGTACAACGTGCACATGACCATATTCCACTTAAGTGGAGAGCGTCTCAGTTTATTGGTAGACCTACTGTTGAGAAAAAATTACACAAACTGATGAGTGATTTCCAATTCACGTCTTTTGCTAATGAATATTATAGTGATGCATCTTTGCTAATCCCTCAATCTACTTCAAGTAACCATGCTGAAGATAAAGTAATTGATATTAAAGATGGTCTTGCGACAAAGACTTCTTTTTCTTAAGGATTATTAGAGTCTATTCAACAAGCTCAGGCTTATAAAAGTCTAGTTAAGGTAACCCTGATTAAGCCCCATAAGATTCTGTAAGTCTCTAGGGCAGTATATCCTAGTCGTATTTTGAAATGAATGCTTATTGCCTTCATGAGTAATACACAACGGAGATGCCGCCCTAGAGCCTTACCCCTCTTATTAGCTGACGCGGTTAGCCAGCTAATAAGAGGGGCGAGCTTTCAACAAATACGATCTACTCACCCGCTACCATCATCCCCTCTATCAAAATAGAACCTGTTTGTGTCGCTGATCGAGGATCAACATCATTTCCTACCGCAATGATGTTTTGAAACATATCTTTTAAGTTTCCAGCAATGGTAATCTCTTCGACAGGAAATTGGATCTTCCCATTTTCTACCCAAAAACCTGCCGCACCTCTTGAATAGTCGCCCGTCACTCCATTAATACCGCTACCGATTAACTCAGTCACTAACAAGCCCGTACCCATTAGTTTTAAAAGCTCATCAAAAGTCTGACCGGTTGAGTCTAAGGTCAAGTTATGAGTACCACCTGAATTTGCTGTTGTTTTCAAGCCCAGCTGGCGCGCTGAATAACTTCCCATAATATAATCTTGCACCACACCATCTACTACAATATCTCTATCCACTGTAGCAACGCCGTCCCGATCAAAATAACAGCTCCCAAACCCTGAAATCAAGTGAGGCTGTTCATGTAAACGAATAAAATCAGGAAAAACTTTTTCGCCTTTCGCCCCCAGTAAAAAGGTTGTTTTACGGTATTGTGAACCACCTGAAATTGAACTGGTAAAATGACTAATAATACTACGCGCCATTTCAGGAGAATAAAGAACCGTTGCTTGCTGCGTGTTTATTTGTCGGCCATTTAAACGACTTAAGGTTAACTCAGCAGATTTTTCCCCAACATGCTCAGGGGAATCCAGTGCTTCATGCTGACGACTAGTTGTATACCAATAATCACGTTGCATCGCCGTTGTATTAGGCGCTTGTGCAATAACCGAGCAACTTAGATTATGGCGACTTGAAGGCGTCACACCTATAAACCCATGCGTGTTTGCAATCACGGATAAGCCACTGTAACTACTGATACTCGCGCCATCAGAATTGATGATACGATCATCATAACTCATCGCCGCTTTCTCACAAGCCGTAGCTATTTGAATAGCACTTTCAGCATTCAGATCCCAGGGGTGATAAAGATCTAAATCACCCATATCTCCCGCCATAAGCTGCGCATCAGCTAACCCCGTGTACTTATCCTCACCAGTGAACTTTGCAATATTACAAGCAGCCTTAACGGTATCTTCAATCGCTTGAGTAGACAAATCACCTGTCGTTGCAGAGCCTTGTTGTTGCCCCATATAAACGGTAAGGCTGAGGCCTTGATCACGATGATACTCAAGCTTATCAATATTCTCTTGATGAATTTCAACTGATAAACCAGAACCTCGGTTTAAACTTAATTCAGCATCTGATGCGCCGTACTTTTTAGAGAGCTTAAGAACCGTCTCCGATAGTGCGCGGAGCTCTGCATCCGTTTTTTTCAATTCATTTAGATTCATGATTGTGCCTCCGTTCCACCTACGGTAAGACCATCAATTTTCAAAGTGGGCTGACCAACTCCCACAGGCACACTTTGACCCGCCTTACCACACACACCAACACCTTTATCTAGTGCCAAATCATTGCCAATCATACTAACTTTAGTTAACACGTCCGGACCGTTACCAATTAGAGTTGCACCTTTAACAGGTCGGGTGACTTTACCGTTTTCTATTAAATAAGCCTCTGATGCAGAAAACACAAATTTTCCTGAAGTAATATCAACTTGCCCACCACCAAAATTAACCGCATATAAGCCATTCTTTACCGAAGCAATAATTTCTTGCGGATCTTCTTTACCTGCCAACATGTAAGTATTCGTCATGCGAGGCATCGGTAAATGCGCATACGATTCACGACGGCCGTTACCAGTAGATTGCTCACCCATTAACCTCGCATTGAGCTTATCCTGCATATAGCCTTTTAAAACACCATCTTCGATCAATGTGGTGCAGTTGGTTGGTGTTCCTTCATCATCAATATTTAAAGAACCTCGACGGTTTTCAAGGGTTCCATCATCAACCACCGTTACGCCGTTAGAAGCTACCTTCTCACCCACACGCCCACTAAAAGCTGATGTGCCTTTACGGTTAAAGTCACCTTCTAAACCATGCCCGATGGCTTCATGTAACAAAACACCAGGCCAGCCCGACCCTAATACAACCGTTTGACTTCCTGCAGGGGCAGCAACTGCATCTAAGTTTACCAATGCCAAGCGTACCGCTTCTTGCGCATACTCCCTGACTCGATCGGCTTGGGTAAAATAATCAAACCCAAAACGTCCACCGCCTCCAGTTCCTGCTGATTCACGTTTCCCGTCTTTTTCCACAACTACGGTAATATTCATACGCACTAAGGGGCGAATATCTGCGTTTAAATTTCCTTCATTATCAGCAATTAAAATATGCTCATACACACCAGCAATATTAGCAATCACTTGTTGCACATGAGGGCTTGCCGACCTTGCCTCTTTATCAGCGAGGTTTAATAAAGCAATTTTTTCATCTTCCGACATCGCTGCTAATGGATTATCCATCTGATACAACGCTTTCATTTTTTGTGCATCTTTCGCTTGCCATGCCTGAATCCGACCGGTTTGGCCTGCTTTACCAATCCCTGCAGCTGCTTTTGCAGAGGCAGTCAGCGCATCGAAAGAGATTTCATCTGAGTAAGAAAAACCTGTTTGCTCACCGATGACCATGCGCACACCAACACCCTGCTCTATGCTATAAGTGCCATTTTTGATAATGCCATCTTCTAAGCCCCACGATTCAAAACGATTTGATTGAAAATATAAATCAGCTAAATCAGCCCCTTTTAAATGCGCAAATATCTTTTCAAGGTCTGAAATATTAAGGCCAGCAGGTTCAAGTAACTGTTGTTCTACTTGTTGAAAGTGAGATGGATTCATTGTGTAATGTTGCTCAGTTGACGACAAAGAAAGTCGTTATTTATAATTTAGTATGCTGTAGTACAGGGAAACTTTTGCGGACTTTTTGCTGTGCTTTAAGATCAATATTCATAGTGATAATACCCGAGCCTTTTAAGCGCATACCATGTACTTGGCCTAAATAATCAACCATCATGCTATGCCCATAGGTATGCCGACCATTTACATGGTAACCGCCCTGTGCGGGCGCGATTACATAACATTGGTTTTCAATCGCGCGCGCTTTAATTAAAGGCTCCCAATGAATTTTACCGGTGGTTTTAGTAAAGGCTGAAGGAATTAAAAAAATCTCAGCGCCTTGCTTGACCATTTCACGATACAACGAAGGAAAGCGCAAGTCATAACAAATAGACATACCTATCTTACCAAAGGGCGTATCGACCACCACAACCTTATCCCCCGCCTTAAAGGTATCACTTTCTTTATAGATTTCTTTTTTGCTTTGTTTATCTGCGGAGCTATCGCCGTCTAGCTCTACATCAAACAGGTGGATTTTATTATAGCGTGCAACGATTTCACCCTGATTATTAAACATTAAAGACGCAGCACTCGCACGCCGTGCATCACCGACAGTTTCTGCTTTAAGCGGGATTGAGCCTGCCACAATCCACATATTATTATCAATTGCGCACTGCTTGATCACATCTTGGATGGTGCCTTGCCCTTGTACTTCAGCCAATTCAATATTTTCTGATTCTTGCATTGCCATCAATGCAAAGCTTTCAGGAAGCACCACTAGTTGAGCGCCCTTTTTTGCTGCCTCACGAATTAACCGCACTGCTTCCATTAAGTTAGCTTTTATCTGTGGGCCCGATGCCATTTGTATGGCGGCTATTTTGCTCACGTTTTAAGATTTAGCCTCTAAAAAAGCAAGAATTTCTGTTTCGATATTAGCCTTATCAATCACCGAATTCTGAGTAATTTCCTTACGAAACAGGTCACTGATTGAATCAGGAATTTCGATATTTGCTTTTTCTGCAATTTTTTGCAATGCATCAATATCGCTACTATCTGTTTCACCTGTTAAAGCATTCGCAATAGTGGGGGAAAACTTTGTCCATTCGGCAGTAGAGTAAACTATCGTTTTTAAGGGTTTATCACGACAGCTATCATAAGCTTTAAAGCAGGTAGCGGTATGCGGATCCATCAAGTAACCTTGATTAAAAGCACTTTGGATGTATTCTTTACCTTCGTCATCGGTACAGTAATCAGCCATAAAAACCTGTTGAATTTGTTCTAGCTCGCTCTGAGTTAAAGTGTATTTCTTTTCATTATCCAATGCTTGCATCAATTCTTTGGTCCGTTCAGTGCCAAATAAATCAAATAAAATTCGCTCCACATTAGATGATTTTAAAATATCCATCGCAGGTGATGTTGTCGCTATTACCGAAGCGTTGCTAATATCGTAAACGCCCTTGTTGATAAAATCTGTTAACACATTGTTACGATTAGATGCAATGAGAATTTTTTCAACCGGCAAACCCATTTTCATTGCGTAATACCCCCCCAAGGCATTACCAAAGTTACCGCTTGGAACATCCAAATAAATCTTATCGCCCAAGCTAATTGCATCCTGCCTAACCAGCTCAAGATAGCTGTGTATGTGATACATCAGCTGGAAAATAATACGCCCGAAATTAACTGAATTTGCAGCAGACAAAGAAATGTTTTTTTCTTTTAATTTGGCATTAAAGGTATCCGACCCCAATAAGTTTTTAAGTGCGCTTTGCGCATCATCAAAGTCACCATGAATGCCGATTACTTTTAAGTTAGCTGCGCTCTCTGTAACCATTTGCAAACGCTGTACATCAGATGTACCACCATCTGGATACAAGCATACCACACGTACATTTTCACGATTTTTAAAGGTATCTAAAGCTGCTGGCCCGGTATCACCACTGGTTGCGGCCATGATCAAATATTCTTCATTTCTATCTTGAGCTAAGGATGAAAGCACTTTACCAAAGGGCTGTAGCGCCATATCTTTAAAGGCACGCGTCGGACCATGCCATAACTCACTGACGTATAGATCATCTTTAACTTTTACTAAAGGCGCAGGGTTTGTCGCATCATCAAACTGTTCATACAATGCCAAAGCATCATCAATCACCGTATCTTTAATATCAATTTCAAAAGCCGTTAAAATACTCCGTGCTAAGGTTTGGTAGTCCTTATCAAGATGTTCTGCTAAAAAATCATGCCCTAGTTTCGGCAAGGATTCAGGTGAGTAAATCCCCCCAAACGATGACATCGGGCCGAGAATCGCTTCTGAAAAGCTCACTGACTTTGGACTTACACCATCGTTACCACGTGTTTCAATAAATTTCATTTTAAAACCTTAAAAATTTTTTTGTCCACAAAAAAGATGAAAAGTTCTTTATATTTTTTCGTGTACTTTCGTGTTTTTCGTAGACGTCTTTTAATTATCTTAAGAGCCTATTCTAGCTAAGTTCTTCTACTCTAATCCGCATCACATCTCCTTGAATTACAGAGAGAGCTTCAATTTGAGCGAGTGCTTTATTCATATCACCTTCGTTAACGCGGTGTGTAAGCAATATAATAGTGACATTTTCCCCAGCTTGCTTTGACTCTTTTTGGATGAATGCTTCAATACTAATGTTTTCATCACCCAAAATACGCGTCACTTCAGCAAGTACCCCTGCCTCATTCTTCGCCGAAAGTCGTAAGTAGAAAGCCGTTTCGACAGAGTCCATCCCCACAATAGGTGTATCTGCAAGTTCGCTCGGTTGAAATGCAAGGTGTGGCACACGATTTTCAGGATCAGTCGTTAACGTACGCGTCACATCAATAATATCTGCAATCACAGCCGATGCGGTTGCTTCATCACCCGCACCTGCTCCATAATACAGAGTAGCACCAACCGCATCACCTTTCACCAGCACTGCATTCATTACACCGTTGACGTTGGCAATTAGACGCCCTTTTGGAATCAATGTAGGATGTACACGTTGCTCTATACCCGTAGCGGTTCTTCTTGCAACACCCAGGTGCTTGATCCTATAGCCCAGCTCTTCTGCATAAGCAACATCTTCTTGCGTGATTTTTGAAATACCTTCAGTATAGGTTTTGTCAAACTGTAACGGAACACCAAAAGCAATTGAAGACAGAATGCTTAGTTTATGTGCTGCATCTATTCCTTCCACATCAAAAGTTGGGTCTGCTTCGGCATAACCTAATGCTTGCGCCTCAGCAAGTACATCATCAAAGTCTCTGCCTTTTTCGCGCATTTCACTAAGGATGAAATTACCCGTACCGTTAATTATTCCTGCCAACCACTCCACACTGTTTGCAGCAAGCCCTTCGCGTAATGCTTTGATAATAGGAATTCCACCCGCTACAGCCGCTTCAAAAGCAACCACCACACCCTTTTCTTGTGCTTTTGCAAAAATTTCATCACCATGAATAGCAATTAGTGCTTTATTTGCAGTAACAACGTGCTTACCGTTTTCAATCGCTTGTAGCACCAATTCTTTAGCCGGTGAATAGCCACCAATTAGTTCAACAATAATATCAATATTAGGGTCATTAACCACTTCATTGGCATCTTGCGTCAGGCGTATATCTTTAACACCCAGTTCAACCGCACGCTCTGGCTCCAAGGTTGCAATGAAATCAATCTCTATTCCACGCCCTGCACGTCGTGCTATTTCTTCTGCATTTCTTTTTAATACTGTAGCCGTACCACCGCCCACAGTGCCCAAGCCTAATAAGCCAACTTTAACAGGTTTCATTTTTATATACGCCTAAATACGAATTAATGATAAGACGCCGAACATTAACACACACACCTTGACTGTCAATCGTGATTCACTATGATGAAGCATTGAAATCTTGATAAGCTAAAAAACATGAAGTTTGCTGAAGATCACAATGATGCTCAATTTAAAATAACTGGCTATGATGCGCAGGGTATTTATATTAATGGGAGACTCTTTGAGCGCTCTGTTTTACTCTCACCAATGCACATTATTGATGATTGGCAACCTGAGATATTAGCCGAGTTAGAAGCAGAGCATCTTGATTCTTTTTATACCTTAAAGCCCGAAGTCATCATTCTAGGGACAGGTGCTAAACAAATTTTCCCGCCAGCAGAAATATTAAGACGCTTAACACAAGAGAAAATCGGCTTTGAAATCATGGATACACAAGCAGCTTGCCGCACCTTTAATATTATTATGGCAGAAGGGCGTAATGTTGTAGCTGGATTTTTTATCTCATAGCGACGTGACTCAGGAGACTCTGAATAACCTAGTTAGATTCTGCGAGCTTACAAGGCATTAAACCCTAGCAGGCGTTGACAGAATCCAGCTCGATTATTCAAAGGCACCTTACCAACCAATATAATAAATGAGAGGCTTATAGCACGAGTCAGCAACTTATCCTCCACCACGGGTATGATTTCAAAAAACATAAAAATGGCAACTCGAGAGTTGCCATTTTCAAACTTAATTATGAATCTTGCCAGAACCCAGCAGGTTATTCAGAGATCCTTAAGCTAGTTTTTAACATCTATCTCTACTCGGCGTGCTTCACTAGGCTCACCCGTTCCCGTGGTTTCTACAGGTTTCTTTATTTTGAGTCGTGTGCTCTGAATACCTGCGGCCATCATAACCAATGAAACAGTCTCAGCACGGCGGTTAGCAAGACCACGATTGTAGTTTCGGTCACCGCTGGGGTCGTGAAAACCATAAATTGTAGCAGTAGCACTACTATTCGCCTTCATATATGACAAGACCTCAGCAAAAGAACCATCATTGTCTCTCGGGTTATTCGCTTTATCATAAGCAAAGTATACTTTTGCTTTTGGAATAGGCGTAGTTACAGCATTAGCAGGCTCCGGGTTTACCTCCGACTCTACTACTTCAGCTTTAGAAACTATTACTTTGCGAGTTTCAGTTGCCGTATTTCCCGCTTTATCTGTGGCCGTATAAGTAATGACATACTCACCTGCAGAGTTAACATCAACACTACCGGTTGCTGTAACACTTACCTCCCCATCTTCTTTATCAACTGCCGTTGCTCCTAGCTCGGTATAACTTTCGCCTGCTCTCAAAGACATAGAGTTATCTCCTTTTAATGAGATCTGCGGCGCTTCTTTATCAGTTGTAGCAACTATAACTTTACGTGTTTCAGTTGCCGTATTTCCCGCTTTGTCCGTAGCCGTATAAGTAATGATATATTCGCCTGCAGAGTTAATATCAACACTACCGGTTGCTGTAACACTTACCTCCCCATCTTCTTTATCAACTGCCGTTGCTCCTAGCTCGGTATAACTTTCGCCAGTTTTCAAAGATACGAGAATATCCCCTTTTAAGCTAATCTTAGGCGCAACTTTATCTGGTGCAGTAACTATGACTTTACGCGTTATTTCAGCTTTATTACCTACGCTGTCAGCAACACGATAAGTGATATAATATTCACCAGGCTTATCAGAATCGACACTACCTGTTACATCCGTTACTTTAAGTTCTCCGTCAACTTGATCGACCGCTTTGGCGCCCTCTTCTTCATATGCACCACCTACAGGCAAGTTAACAACAGACTCACCATTAAGGCTAAGCACTGGAGCTGCAGAATCAGGATCAGTAACGATCACTTTTCGAGATTTTGACGACTTATTCCCTGCCTTATCAGTTGCCGAATAAGTAACGACATATTCTCCTGCTTTACTAGTATCAACCATTCCTTCAGTAACAACTCTCAGCTCACCATCGGGTATATCAGTAGCAACAGCACCTTCATCAACATAAAGATCACCAGTCTTAACATAAACCACATCTTCATTCACCAAGGTAATTTCTGGCACTTCGGTATCTTTAGCTTCAACAATGACCTTACGAACTTCAGTTGTAGAATTACCTGCAGCATCTGTTACCGAGTAGGTTATTTCATATTCGCCTGGAGTATTCACATCAACAGAACCCGTAGTCGTTACAGTCAAAGCCCCATCAACACCATCTACTGCTGTAGCACCTGCTTCTTGATAAGTTTCACCTACTAATACTTTCACAACAGAGTTATCTTTCAATGTTATTAATGGCGCTGCTGTATCAGGTGCTGTTATTAGTTTTTCAACCGTTCTGACTTTTTCGGGTATTTGGCAAGACTTACCATTAGGGCCATAGCCCAACGCCCACATTACCAACAATACGAGTGCTAAAATGATAGTAATTAACCACCAAATCCAGCGAAAGCCTGACCAATGACGCGATATAGTTTGTTCATTATTGCCACTCATTATGACTTACCTCCATCAAGTTCGTCCTGCCATTTCATTAGTTTCTCCCACTCATTCTTTGCCGCTAAATCCGATTGGGCAGACCATGTTTCAGGATCCGCTAAAGTAAAGCTAGGCCCTGCTTTATCAAGAATAGCCTGAATAGAATTTACTTTAGTAGCAGCTAACTCACTATACGTATGGATACCTTCTGCATGAATTAACTCATTAATTTTAGGCCCAATTCCCTCGATCACCGTGAAGTCGTCTTGATCCCCTTTACGTCGCATCGTAAAGCCTGCCGCTTTTGCTTTATCAACATCAACAATAGAGCCTGCAGTTACAGCCGCTTTTTCGTTATCGCGATACTTTTTTAACTCTGATTCTAGTTTTTGCACCTTAGCAGAATCATTTGTGCTGCTCATCTTAGCTTTAGTATCATCAGGATAAACGCCACCATCAAGTATATCTTGTAGCGCTTTTAATGCAGGCCAACGATTATGGCTCGCCAAATGTGCTTGATCTGGCCATGTTCCTGGGTTTGCCATTTTGTACTGCGGCCCCGCATTATCAAGAATTGTTTGTAAACGAGAAGGTGAAACCTCCGAAAGCTCTTTAAATGTTTTAATGCCATCCGCATATATGAGCTCACTAATTTTAGGCCCAATCCCTTCAATAGCGGTGAAATCTCCTTCTTTTGTTACTGCAATTCCTGCAGCTTTAGCACTAGCTAAATCTAATTTGGGCGCTAATCCAGAACCTTTACTTGCGTTCGATTTCGCCGAACTGTCCGGGTAAACACCGCCATCAAGTACATTTTGCAATGACTTTAATGCAGGCCAACGATTATTACAGGCCAACGTAGCTTGGTCAGGCCAAGTACCAGGATTAGCCATTTGAAATTGAGATCCTCCTTTGTTTAATATTCCTTGAATTTTTCCTGTATCCACCTCAGATAATTCTTTTAAGTTATTAACTCCATTAGCTTTTAATAATTCGGCAATTTTAGGGCCGATACCTTCGATAACCGTTAAATCGTTTTCATCCTTAACAATAATTCCAGCGGCTTTAGCAGAAGCTATATCAAGCTTCTGACCGCGTTTTAATAATAAAAGCTCGCCTTCTAAATCAGTAACTTTATTACCAATATGCTTTTTTTCCTGCTCAAGCTTTCCAATTAACGATAGATGCTGCGTATTGTCATTTTCAAAACGGTTTAAGCTACTTTCTAAATTGGCAATTTTCTTATTTTCAACTTCTAATTGAGCCAATTTATTTTTTTGCGCATCTAATTCTGACAACTGCTCCTTCAATGCATCCAATTCTTTATTTTCATTCTCCAGCTTACTAATCAATGATAATTGCTGTGTATTATCATTTTTATAACGAGCTATATCATCTTGTAGACTCTTAAGTTTTGCGCTATCAGATTCTAAGCTTAATATTTTTTCTTCCTGAGCCTCAAACTTAGCTTGCTGAGCTTTCAAGTCAGCAAGTTCTTTATTTTCTTTTTCTAGGCGACTAATTAATGCGAGCTGTTTTGGCTCATCATTTTCTAAGTCATTTAGTTTTTCTTGCAAACCATGAAGGTGTTTATTTTCACTTTCTAGCTTTTCTATTTGAGCACGATAACGCGTTGCTTTTGAATGAAGATCCGCAAGCTCATCACCTTCTTTTGCGGCTTTGCTTTCAAAGTTTTTGATATTGTATTTAAGAGCCGAGATCTGAGAGTTTTCTTCTTTTAGTTTTCTAAGCACTACTTCTTGAGATTCAAAACCTGATAGTTTTGATCTTAAAACAGATATTTCAGCATTTTCTTTTTCTAACTTACTGATTAATGCTAAATGCTTTGGATTATCAACTTCCACCCTTTTCTCAACAACTTCGGGCTTTCTAGATTCAAACTGTGACACCTTACTCATTAATCCAGCAATTTGACTATTTTCACCTTCCAGTTTTCTAATCAAAGAAAGATGCTGAGGGTTATCCACCTCAACAACTTTCTCTACAATACGCTCTACTGGAGGTTCTGCATGTTTAAAACGACGTGCTAGCCAACCGGCTAATAACCAACCAATTAAGCCTCCGGCCAAGTAAGGCCAAAGTTTGCAGAGAAAAAAAGACATAGGGTACTCCTTTATGTATATGTAATTACGTGATTTTTCTTGAGGGTATCTGGAATATAGGTGATATTTTAATCAATCACAATTTTTATTGTAAGATTAGCTTATTTTTTATACATACCATCCATCCGCTCTATATTACCTCTAATCTGGACTACAGCAAGATGAGCCAATAATTTGAGTTTGCGGACAAGGGTAATCACCGTAGCAACAATAAATACAGCATTCTCCTTGCTTTGTTTTAACTAAGGCTTTACACGCATTACAACGATAGCTAAATTGGCAAGTATTTTCTGGCATCTGTTCTTGTTGCGAGGCTCCACACTCTGGACAAGTTAATATCGAATCTGTAATCATTTGTACTTAGCCTCAACGTTTTTATTGAAGCTAAAAGCATATCATTAGATAATCAATTTTTCTTTTCAGATTAAGACCTTTGCACCGAGTCGGTGGCGAAAGAAAAATCGGCCGAAATCCAACTGCTTGAGGCGAGAAATGCAGCTAATAGCGGGTTATTAGCAAATTTTCCAATGAAAATCAGTGGAATTTCAGCCATTTTTACTCGTCATCCGACTCGTGCAAAGGTCTCAAATTAAACCTGTGCCCCTATCTAACGCCCTAAAATATATCACCCCTCCAAATAGCCAGCAATTTTTACAAGCACAACGTTTGTTTCATGGGCGTGGGCATGCCTACCCCGACTTACACCATCTCACAATTGATTGGCTACCCCCCGTTATACTTATTACACTCTATGCTGTTGAGAACATAACAGATATAAAAGATCTTGCAAATAGACTCCAACAGTTAATACCTGAGTGCCAAAGCATCCAATTACAACATCGCTATAAGAAACTTGGGCCAATTGACATTATAAACGGCAAGAAAATTCATCAATTAACAATTAATGAAGAAGGGTTGAACTACCAAATTCAACTTGGAAAATCCCGTAACACAGGGTTGTTTTTAGATATGAAAAATGGCCGTGACTGGGTAAGACACAACACGCAAGATAAGAGTGTACTTAATTTATTCTCTTACACATGCGGTTTCTCGGTCGTAGCACTTGATGGGGGAGCTTCATCCGTTGTCAATATTGATATGAGTAGCCCAGCACTTTCTGTTGGTAGGGAGAATCACCGCCTCAATAAACAATTACTCAAGCAGGTTAAGTTCGAAAAATTAAATATCTTCAAGTCGTTTGGGCGTTTAAAAAAACGTGGGCCATTTGACTTGTTAATTTGTGATCCACCTACGTTTCAAAAAGGTAGCGTGGATATTGCCAAAGATTACCCCAAAATACTAAGACGGCTTGATGAGTTTATGGCACCTGCAGCCACCCTGCTATTATGCTTAAATGCGCCAGAACTTGGTGCGGATTTTCTCCATGAAACTATGAAGAAATATGCACCTGACTATCAATTTATTGAAAGTATTGCTGCACCAGAGGTCTTTAAAGAGGCCGAAAATAAAGAACTCGTAGTGCTAATTTACAAAAGGCTTAGAAAGTAGTTGCTCCCTAAACTTACAAAACTTGTAACTACTCGCAGAGTAATTACCAAAACTTTTTGTGTTCTCTCGTAGCTTGCGTGAGTCATCTTAAAAATTAACTAAAAATAGCCTTCAAAATATAAAAGAAGATAATAGAAAGAAATGCACCTGCCGGCAGAGTTATAACCCATGACATAAAGATATTTCGAACGACTCGTAAATCAATCGCAGCGATACCTCTTGCCAAGCCAACACCTAAAATCGCGCCAACCAAGGTTTGCGTGGTTGAAATTGGCAAACCGGTATAGGTTGCTAAAACTACTGTTGAAGCGGCCGCAATCTCAGCAGAAAAACCACGGGTTGGCGTAAGCTCAGTTATATTTTTACCCACTGTCGCCATCACTTTATAACCCAGAGTTGCCAACCCCGTAACAATCCCGATACCTCCCACTAGCAATACCCATGATGGAAGTTCTGACTTTGATGCTAGCACACCATCTTGAGCGATGCCGATAACTGCTGCCATAGGACCAACCGCATTTGCCACATCATTTGAGCCATGTGCAAAAGCCATTGCAGATGCAGTAAAAATCATTAGCACCCCAAATATTTTTTCGACATTTGCAAACTGTGATTTTGTCTTACCGCTATGATCTTCTGTAAAGTTTATTCGACGAATTAGATACGCACCAATTAAGGCAATAACAACACCTGTTAATCCTGCATAGACAAATTCCATTCCACCATCAACATGGATACCAACATGCTTCAAACCCTTCTTAATTGTAACCAGAGCAATAACAAAACCGACTAGAAAGAGATACAAAGGACCATATTTTTTTGCATTTTCTAGAGGTGTTTGTGTATTCATAATCAATTTTTGAATACTTGTGAAAACCGCATACGCAATTACACCTGCAAGCATCGGGGTCACAATCCAACTTAAAACAATAGTCCCTACTTTGCCCCAGCTTACGGCATCAACACTCACCCCAACAGCTGCAAAGCCAACAACAGCGCCTACAATACTATGGGTCGTAGAAACTGGCCAACCTTTATAAGATGCGACTAATAACCATGTTCCTGCTGCTAAAAGTGCGGCCAACATTCCCCATATGAGTAAATCAGGGTTACCCTCAAACGCATTTAAATCAATAATCCCTTTACGAATTGTTTTAGTTACTGAGCCTCCCGCAAGGTATGCCCCTGCAAACTCAAAAATAGCCGCTAAGATAATCGCCTGTTTAATCGTAATTGCTTTTGAGCCTACCGATGTTGCCATCGCATTTGCAACATCATTAGCACCAATACCCCATGCCATAAAAATACCGAAAACAGCTGCTAAGGTTATGTAAATTGTGGTTGTATCTGAGAAAAACTCCATCGGTGTAACCTCTAAATTATCGAGCAAGCATCAAAGAAAGACGACTACCAACGCGCTCCGCATTGTCGGCCACATTTCCCACCCAATCAATTAAGCGGCAAATAAAAATAACATCAACTGGGCCGAGATTATCTTCTAGATCAAACAAGGTTTGACGTAACTCAACCTGCATGGCATCTGTTTCACTTTCAATATCGCCCAATTCAACGATCATTTTTTCAACTAAGTCAACTTCTAACCCACGAAAACCCGTCTCAACAAGCTCATCGAGCTCATTTATCGTATCCAGTGCCTTTCTCACCGTATCAACACAGCGCTGTGTATATACTAAGAAAGGCGTATTCATTTCGCTAGGGAGCTGCATGTTACGACCCACGATAATAGATGCAACATCTTTTGCTTGATTGGCAATGAGATCTTGACGTAGCAACACATCAAGCACATCACGCCTATCAACTGGCATAAATAGGCCTTTTGGCAGATTATTACGCAACTCTCTTTTCATTTCATCGGCATCGTGTTCACCTTTAATAATTTCTTGTTGCGCAGCCAACACTTTTTCCCTATCACCTTCTATCATTCCTTCGATTAAAGGCACCAAGTGCTTGATTCCGGTATAAACACGGTACATATGCTCTTGTAGAGGTGCGATAGGAGAGTGACCAAAAAGGCCAGATAAGTAGTTTGTAGCAACCATAATTAAAGCACCACCTAAGGGGTTATTAGTGGGCGCATTTTATGGCTTTAAAAAAGGTGAGTAAAGCGGTATTTAAAAAAACTCAGCTTCACCCTTCAGTTTAGTGAGCGCTACAGCACTCAATTATGCTTTAGCGCAAGCGGGTATTTTTTAAACCCATGATGGACAAATAGCTTGCGTTCTGTGCCGTAGTGACGTCACTGATTCAGGTAATACTAAAACAAAAATAAGCCCCTGATTTTATTGCAAAACCAAGGGCTTATTATTGATCATATAATCAAGTAGTTCTAAGACATTTTATCACTACTCAGCGAGTAATAAAAGTGAATAGTAACTACTCAGATTGTGTCTGAAGTTCGTTAATTCAATGCGAAAAATATGAGTCTACATGTGTAAAAGATCATTTTTTAACTCTGAAATAGCAGATTTCAATTGCAAGCTGGTAGTTATGACATTTTAAGCATGAGTTTATTAAGCTTATTAACAAAGCCTGCAGGATCTTCAAGCTGACCACCCTCGGCTAGTAATGCTTGATCAAATACTATGTCAGCCCAGTCTGCAAACTGTTCATCATCCGTTTCAGCTTCCATGCGTTCAATTAATGGATGCGTTGGATTAACTTCAAGAATTGGCTTATTGCTCGGCATATCATGCCCTGCCTGCTTCATTAAATTTTGCATATACAGTGCCATATCTTGCTCACTTAATACAATACATGAAGGTGATGACGTTAAACGGTGAGATACTCGCACATCATCAACTTTATCACCTAACACTTCTTTAAGTTGCTTTATGAGGCTACCTGCTTTCTCTTCAACTTTTTCCTGTTCTTTCTTATCCTCGTCGCTATCAAACTTACTAAGATCAAGATCACCCTTGGCAACTGACTTAAGTTTCTTTCCATCAAACTCTTGTAAACCATTGACCAGCCACTCATCAACGCGGTCTGTTAACAAGAGAACTTCAATGCCTTTTTCACGGAAAATTTCCAAGTGTGGGCTGTTTTTAGCCGCGGCGAAAGTTTCTGCCGTGATATAAAAGATTTCGTCCTGCTCATCCTTCATCCGTGAAACATAATCTTCTAGTGTAACGGTTTGTTCTATCCTATCGGTCTCTGTCGATGAGAAGCGTAATAACTTGGCAATTTGTTCTTTATTCGCCATATCTTCGCCTGGGCCTTCTTTCATGACTTGACCAAATTCATCCCAGAACTTTTGGTAATCGTCTTTTTTATTCTTCGCCATCTTGTCTAACAGACCCAAAATCTTTTTAACAGATGCTTTGCGCATTGAATCAACCGCACGGTTACTTTGTAAAATCTCACGCGACACATTCAAAGGCAAATCATTAGAATCAATCACACCGCGCACAAAGCGCAAATATTTAGGCATCAGATGATCAGTATCATCCATAATGAACACACGTTGCACATAAAGCTTGATACCGTTCTTTTGCTCAGGCTCCCAAAGATCGAACGGTGCTTTTGAAGGCACATAAAGTAGCGATTTATACTCTAAGCTACCTTCAACATGATTGTGACTCCAAGCTAAAGGATTCTCCCAATCATGTGAAATATGCTTGTAAAACTCTTGATAGTCTTCATCTTTTAGACTACTTTTCGATTCCGTCCACAAGGCATTCGCCTTATTAACCACTTCCCATTCTTCAGTTAACTTTCCTTCTTCATCCGCTTTACGCATTTTTACCGGTAACGGGATATGATCTGAGTACGTTGAAATAATATTACGTAAGCGATAACTGTCAGCGAACTCTTTTTCCTCATCTTTTAAGTGCAGTACAATTTCGGTTCCGTGTGATTCTTTTTTAGTTTCTTCTAAGGTAAAACCATTTTCACCGTTTGACTCCCAAATAACTGCTTGATCGGGCTTCTCCCCTGCTCTACGAGTGGTTAAGGTAACCTTGTCGGCTACAATAAAGGACGAGTAAAAACCCACACCAAATTGACCAATCAAATTTGAATCTTTAGCGGCATCACCGGTCATTTTTGACAAAAATTCTTTAGTACCCGATTTTGCAATCGTACCGATATTATCAACCACTTCATCACGGCTCATCCCGATACCGTTATCACGTAATGTAACTGTGTTCGCTTCGCTATCAAAATCAACCTCGATACGTAAGTCAGAATCCCCTTCATACAAGGCATCATTTGAGATTGCTTCAAAACGCAACTTATCACAGGCATCAGATGCATTTGAAATTAACTCACGCATGAAGATTTCTTTATTCGAATACAACGAATGGATCATCAATTGTAATAGCTGATTAACCTCGGTTTGAAATTCCATATTTTGTTTATTTTTACTAGACATCACAGTTTCCTTCTAAAATTTATTTACAGTCAATAATGTTTCTTATCAGTGAGACAAAAAGTATGGTCTCAAATGAACTTTTCAAGAGAAAAGTTGAACTGAATTAGTGTAGAATCGGTCATATGAATTGATTATTTTTTACCCATATTCTTATACTTTCATAAATCACAAGGAAAATGCATGCGACGTAGATCTAAAAAACGGATGAGTCAGCTTTTAAAAGGCTTATTTATTGGTCTGTTTTTACTCTTTGCTATTATTACAACAACCAATTTTTTAGATAAAGGTAAAAATAAATACGTCAGTTCTTCTCAGGAATCGCAAGAAACAGAAATACCTACCCCTACTATTAATATAGTTTCTGAAAAGAGCAAGGCCTCGAATAATAAAATAACACAAAGTAATTCAGACTCCCCCGATGATACGGATGCTAATATTGATAGCGCTAAAGAAGAAGCTACAGCAACAAACGATACCTATCAGCCAACTTTAGAAGGTGAGCAAACAGCTGAAGATATTGCTGCAAAAAATAAAGCAGAACAAGAAAGCAATATTTCTTACGGCTTTTTAAAAGCAACCGCCATCAACCCCCAAAACAAGCAAACGCTAAAAGTTAACTTCACTATTTTCAATGACAAAAATATAAAAGTCATTGAAGGCACTAGCACCAACAACCCATCTTTCAAACTCCCTACTGGACGTTATCGTGTAGTTGCGACTCTACTCAACCTCAACAACAAAAAAACCAATGCAGAAAGCAGTGAAACTATTATCATCCGCGAAGATGAAATTACGCGTAAGATGTTCAAAGTTTCGCCACCTATCACCATTGGTGTTTTACAAGTCTCTGCCATCAACGCAAATAACCAACAGTCATTACGCGCCAATTTTACCGTTCAAAAAGAGAATGGAGAAACCGTTGCTACTCGTCAAAATGTATCAAATACGCTGTTTAAATTAGACTCAGGCAGTTATAAAGTTACCGTTACAAGTGGTCAAAACTCAGACTCTCGCACTATTGTTGTTGATGCTGGTGGCGCCACCAAAGAAGTCTTTAAACTTCAAGAAGCCTCCAAGCAAGGGAAGTTAATGGTGAAAGCGCTTGAAGGAAGGTCTGATAATAAGGTGACTGTAAATATAAAGATCAGCGACGAGAATGATGTTGTGATACATCAGTTTAATGATCTTAGCCAAACTGAAATTACGCTTCCCGTGGGGAACTACAGCATAAGTGTTGCAACTTCTTATGCGCGCGCAAATAAGAATATTCATATTACCGCAGGCCGAACCTTAAATGAAATATTCCGTTTTGATCCACCTACACCCAGCATTGAAACGCTAGCAAAAAAAGAAGCTTCAGCCGTTCAAAACCAAGCGCCTACAGCAGGCCAACAAATCTCGACTAACACAAATGCTCTCCCAACTACAGAAGAGCAAACTACCCAACCCAATGCAGAACAAAAAGCAAATACTGAAGATCCCACTAAAAAAGAAAACACTGATAACAAAATAGTGGTTAATACGGGCGATACTGACACCGCAATAGATGAAAAAGCAAAAACTAAAGCAACTACTCCCACGGAAGTTATGATCACGGATGATGTTAAAATCACCGCAGTCGATACCACAAAGATCAATAATGATTTAACAAGAGTTGAAAAAACTGAAAAAGCCAAAAGCCTTCGCGGTAGTATTAAAATAATCGCTAAAAATAGCAGTGACTCCAGCCCAATAAAATCAAATTTTTATATCCAAACACTTTCTGGGAAGCACATTGTAAAAAAGATTTATGCAGACGATGCCAAATTTGAACTAGACCCAGGCACTTATAAAGTCACGGTAAGAGCGAACAAAAGAAACAATATGGTAAAAACTATAGAAATTCACCCAAATAAATTAGTAACTACCACCTTTCTATTAGAGAAGTCTGGCTCAAAAAAAACACACACAAGCACTCAGAAAAAGTCAACTCCTAGCCCACAACGCCAGACAAACAATACTAATGGCACAGGATTCCTACGAATAAATATGCGCCCTTCTGGTAATATGCAAGCCAACGATAACCGTTTGAACAGCCACTTTGTGGTGTATAAAAAGTCTGGAGAAAAAATTGTAGAGCTCACCAATGTAAAGCATGCTAACTTTAAATTAGATGTCGGTGAATATAAAGTATCTGCTATCAACAACCGTAGTGTTAAAAGCCACACAATTAATATAAGAGCATCCCAAGTCGCTAATATAAGTTTTAACCTTGCCGATTTTGGTCAATCTACTCGCAGGTCTACCCCATCAAAGCAAACACCACAAACATCCCCTCAACGCCAACAATCCGCAAGCAATATTATATTAAAAGGCGGGTTACGTAGCCACATTGTGAACCAAGCAGGGCAACACCTCAAAGGCAACCTCACAGTACGTGATAAGTTAGGCCGAGTAGTTGCCCGTGCCAACAATGTTTCGGTAGGCGTTTTTAATCTTCCCCCAGCACGCTATACCATCGTGCTGGAATATCAAGGCTTACGCGGCAGTGAAAAAGTCAATATCATCACTGGGGAAACCACCGTACAAACCTTTACGCTTGCGCAGTAAACCTGTTATTGCAAATGAACAATAAAGACTACCAAGCAAGAGTTACAACCTTAATCCAATGGGCACATGCTTATTATGTGGACGATAATCCCATCGCCACTGATGAAGAGTACGATAAGCTTTATCATCAAGTATTAGATTACGAAACCTCTCACCCCAACGATATTGCCGAGGACTCCCCAACCAAACGAGTCGGTGGTGTGATTCGTGATGAGTTTAACAAAGCAACCCACATTCAACGCATGTGGAGCATGGAAGATGTATTCACACTTGATGAGGTCAAAGAGTGGCTAGCGCGCGTAGAAAAAAATATCGGTAAACACGAATACGTTTGTGAGCCAAAATTTGATGGCGCTAGCATGAACTTACTCTACGAGAACGGTAAGCTAATCCGTGCGATTACCCGTGGTGATGGTTTTATCGGCGAAGAAGTGACCGACAATGTACGCACTATTCAATCTGTGCCACTGCGTATTGACTACCTGGATTTAATCGAAATCCGTGGCGAAGTCGTCATCCGAAAAGATGATTTTGAACATATCAACGCTGAGCGCTTAGCCAGCGATGAAACACCCTTCGCAAATCCACGCAATGCAGCAGCAGGGAGTCTACGGCAACTGGACTCATCCATATCTGCTAAACGCCGATTAGTTTTTTACCCCTGGGGCTTAGGTGAAAATAAGCTCGACTCTGAAACATTGTCAGAAAAAATGACTTTTGTACAAAGGCTCGGCTTTTTAAGTCCGCCTTACTCACAAGCTTGTAACAGCCCTGAAGAAATTGAGGCTTTCTACCACAAACTCATCAGCCTACGCGATCAAATCCCTATGATGATGGATGGCATGGTGATTAAAGTGGATGAAATAAACCTGCAAGAAGATTTAGGTTACACCGTTAAAGTACCAAAATGGATGTGCGCCTATAAGTTCCCAGCAGTTGAGAAAGTCACCCAAATAAACGCCATTACACTACAAGTTGGTAGAACAGGCGTAATCACACCCGTTGCCGAAGTAGAACCAGTCATTATTGATGGTGCAATTATTTCGCGTGCTACCCTACACAACTTTGATGAGATTGAACGCAAAGATATTCGCATAGGTGACAGCGTTATCATCATCCGTAGCGGTGATGTAATCCCTAAAATTACCAAAGTACTTAGTGATAGACGCTCAGGAGACGAAATCACCATCAACCGACCTAGCAGCTGCCCCACCTGTGATAGCGAGCTATTAAACGAAGACACTCTTATTAAATGCCAAAATCTTGACTGTCCTGATCGCGTGGTGAATTCAATCATTCATTTTGCAAAAAAAGGGGCTATGAATATTGATGGCTTAGGTGGAAAAATTGTCGAACAGTTGGTCTCGCAAAAACGCATAAACAATATTTTAGACCTATACCACCTAAGCACAGAAGATTTAATACCACTCGAAGGCTTTAAAGAAAAACGTATTAGCAAGTTATTGCAAGCCATTGAAAACACCAAAGGTACACCACTTTCAAAGCTCATCTACGCGCTCGGCATTGAGCACATCGGTGAAGTCGCAGGCAAAGCACTCGCACTAGAATTTGGGCTTGACATTGTCACCGCAGACCTTGAAGCCGTTATTGCTATCGATGGCATCGGCGAAGAGATGGCTAACTCACTACTGGAGTTTATGCGGGTAAACGGTGACTTTGTTGGTAAATTATTTAGAGTGATTCAACCCAACGTAGAACAAAAAATAGAAGCCGAAGACAACCCTTTTAAAGACAAGACCATCGTCCTCACCGGCAGCCTAAGCCAAGGCCGTCGCGAAATAAAAGCCATGCTGGAAGAGCTTGGCGCAAAAGTGAGTGGTTCGGTTTCTAAAAAAACAGATTTTTTGATTTATGGCGATAAAGCGGGAAGTAAATTAACCAAGGCTGAGAACTTGGAAGTAAAAACATTAACAGAAGACGATATGAATCAACTACTTAGATAATCAATTAGCATTAATCACAAATTCATCAAAATAAGCCACTTGATTTTGGCGTGGCGCCCACTTTGCATTACTCCCACCATAAAAGGAAGCAAATAAGAACTGGTCAATCAACAGCTTATTAGTGTTCCTAAAACGAAGATTATTTTTATTAAGCACCAAACGACCATCCAGCCATGACTGTATCCGCCCATTTTTCTGACCTGGTGAATTAAGCCTAATCGTTGATTTTAAAGTATGCCAGACACCACGTTGCAACGGTTTTGACATCGTCCATGCAAAGGCTTCACCGTATTTGCGTGGCTGATCGGGGTGATAGACGTATTGCACCAGTTTACCCTCGCGATTCCACATAACGCGCACACTCCAACTATCTTTACCATTGGGTTTATGCCCGCCAGTGTTGGCAATTCCACCCCCTACTCCGGGTAGTTTTCCGCCCAATACAAAGTCAAAGTTTTTAGCTAACTTTAGTTTATAACTATAGGTAATTTGACGAAATTCACCGCCTATCTTGGGCTTCCAATTAGCGCAGGTTTTAGGGTTTTTGCAACTAAAGATCCCTGCAGGATAACGTAACTTTAATGCTTTGCCATGAAAGGCTTCTCGGCCACTAACAATTTGTAACAAGTTGCTTCCCATGCTCCATTTTGGGCAATTCCAATCTGATCGTAATGCCGCTTTTGAATAAGAGCCATTAGCATCTTTATCAAAGTTTATCCGCCATGTCTGGCCTTTTGTAAGAGGAGTGTCTGTTCCACAATTTCCTGCTTGATGAAATGCTTTGTAGTACAAGTTGTATTGATGCTTTGCATTTTTATTAGGTAAAGCTAACTGATTGACATAACGCCACACGGCATGTGTTTTATTCGGTTGCGGCGCATTATTGTAGATAACAATAGCTCGATCCCAGTGGTTTTTTTGCTTATTCCAATGAAGCTTGCCGGCATAGGAGAATTGTTGAGTAGGGTTATTTATACGAAGAAATATAACTTCATTTTCGTTGCTTTTGGCTTGCACAGAATACGGCGCAAACAATAAAAACAAACTTAACAAAACGGTTACAGGAACAATTTTTTGCATACAAACTTAGTCAGTTTTTATCGTATAAAATTCAATCAAAGCTTGTTTATCCTCTGTGCTTAGTTTTCTAAATTTACGCTTCATCCGCCTTGGCATATAACGCTTATATTCAGATAACGCATCAAACTGGCGTTGCAGATATTTCTTTTTTTGCCCCAGTAATAACGGCGCGTCATCTTCTGAGCTTGAACCTAGTTTGCCATGACAATCATCACACAGATCAATATGAAGTTGCTTTCCTTGGCTTTCTTTTTGTGAAAGTTTTTCTAACTTTTTTACCGCAAAGGTTTGTTTTGAAAAGTATTGAGCGATAGCTTCAGACTCGCCTTCTGTTATTTTTTCTGCGACTTTATTCATCGTTGTTTCAGGTTTATCTTTCAACCTATAAGGCAATGACTGGCGATCTTTATGTTTAAATTGATCCAAACTATCAAATAACAAAATAGCCGAGAAACCCGCTATTTTAGGCACAACACCTTGTTTATCTTGTTCACTATTGCCTGTTTCGCCGTGGCAACCTGCACAGTATGTTTTTGCTAAACCTTTACCATCAAGCTCTTTAGCCAGGCTTATTGTACAAAACATAAATAAAGTAAAAACCAGCAATAGCTTTTGTATTTCGTGTCTTTCGTGGACATTTTAAACCTGCACAAGCTTCGTCATTACCCGACCAACAACCACTTCATTACCTTCTTCAGGGTTTCTTGGGATATTAAACGCTAATACTAATGACATCACCGCCATAACCGCACCGGCATAAAATACCCACGCAGGTGAGATCAACCACAAACTACCAAATAAAACGGGAATCACCACCGCCGCAATATGATTAATCGTAAACGACACACCGGCAGTAGAAGCAATATCAGCTGGGTTAGCAATTTTTTGAAAATAGGTTTTTTGTGCAATTGCCATGGCGAAAAACAAATGATCTAGCACATAAAGTACCATCGCAATCATTGGGCTTTCAACCAAAGCATAACCCACGAACACAGCAATCAAACCGATATATTCAAAGACTAAGGCCTTACGCTCACCGATTTTACCAATCAACTTTCCAATACGAGGCGCAAGAAAAATATTAAAGGTGGCATTGATTAGAAATAATAAAGAAATTTCACCCACACTAAAACCAAATTTCTCAACCATTAAAAAGCCAGCAAACACCACAAAAATTTGACGGCGCGCGCCTCCCATAAACTGCAAGGCATAATAAAGCCAGTAACGTTTGCGTAAAATCAGTTTTTTATGCTGATACACCTTTTCTGGAAAGTCTTCAAAACTCAAGCAGCTAAACAACGCAATCACGATTGAAATTGACCCACCTAAAGCGTATAACCAAAGATAATCTAATTTAAAATACTCAAATAAAATCCACACCAAACTAAACGCAAATATCGCAGCAGCCGACTTAGCGGCAATCATTTTTCCTAAAAAGGCGGGTGCGTCTTTTTTATCAAGCCATTGCAAAGACAGCGAGTTTTGAATAGTTTCTAAATAGTGAAAGCCAATCGACATAATAACGGTAGTGATATAAAAACCCACCGCACTGGGGAAGAACCCTGTTAACAACGTGCCTAAGCCCAATATAAATAACGACACATACGCCATTCGCTGTTCACGTATAAACAATAAAACGTAGATGATACTAAACGCCAAAAAACCCGGTACTTCGCGCAAGCTTTGCAAAATCCCAATTTCCTTACCCGTAAAACCAGCTTGATCAATCGCAAAGTTATTTAATAGATTCAACCAAATAGCAAAACCCATTGAAGAACCCACCGCGATCAGCAACAAAAGAAATTCGGGGGATTTTTTGAAAGTCATGGATATTCCAATACGTAAGCTTAGCATAAAAACATTGTTAACTTGAAGCATTTGAAATGCTTGCTATAAAACTCATGAAGATAAAACGAAAAACTTTACCTCATGTTATTTTGAGTCCAAGTCTTTTCGATTAGTCAGGCAAAAAAGACTTGAACCAACTCAGTATACCTGCTTCCTTTCTCTCAAGCTTTGGCTGTTTCGATTTATTGCTAATTACTACAACATTATTAATCTCTAACGGTTTAATGGCTTCAGCTTGATTCTCAATCACACTATCTAACACCTGTTTTGCCAAATTTTCTTCTTGATTGTCTCCACTAGCTTTTGATAAAGCGGGGTCCTCTGTTTGCACTGGTTTTTCTTCATCAATTTCTACAACTTCTGGTGATTCAGGAATCACTTCTTTTTTAGTGACTACAACAGCTTTGTCTTTAACGCCATCATGCTTGTCTAAATAATCCAAAATCCCGTCGTTATCACTATCCAATTTACTGCCTTCAACGAGGGTTAATCGTTTATCGCCATCATCATCATTATCTAAAAAATTAGGGATTCCATCATCATCGGTATCATCATTAATTGGACTACTATCATTATTTACATCTTCATTTTTTGTTAAGACACCATCATTATCATCATCGTTATCCAATGCATCAATTATACCGTCCTCATCGGTGTCTTGTGGGTTATTGATATCAAGTCCAATCTCAATAGCATCCGATACTTGGTCACCGTCGGTATCACGTTTTTTGGGATCTGTTCCTAATAAAATCTCTTGAGAATCCAACAGTCCATCGTTATCCGTATCAGTATGTCGGTTTAGTACAACTCTATTTTTAGGGATCTTTACGGTGACTGTTTTAACTTTTTGCTTTTCAAGCGGCTTCTTTTCGGCAATAACCGTTTGCTTAACTTCAACAACTTTTTTCAAGTCTTTAGGGGTTTGATCTTTTACCGACTCAATCTCTTTATTAATAATTTCAGTAACAATTTTCTGCTCAACCGTCTGTTTCGGTTTAGACTGTGCCGTTTTTTGTGATGTTGCATCTAAATAATCAGGAACACCATTTCCATTTGAATCTGGCAATTTTAGTAAATCATTAATACCATCACCGTTTTCATCTTTTGCGCCCGCTTGCTGGGTATCAAAAGCATCATCAATCATATCGAAGTTTTCATCTTTCCCCAACATGCCTGCTTCGATACCATCACTGATACCATCGTTATCAGAGTCTTTATCAATATTATTCGCTAGCCCGTCTTTATCGGTGTCGATGGCGCTCTCTAGTATCGTGGGTAAACCATCATTATCATCATCAAAGTCCAAAGCATTAATAACGTTATCACCATCACTATCCAATGGCTTTTCCAGCTTATTACCGACTTCAATTTTATCGTTAATACCATCACCATCAGTATCAGATAAAAATGGTTCTGTACCAATTTTTAACTCATAAGTATCTGTTAAACCGTCATTATCACTGTCATTTTCTGCTGCGATTGAAGGCACTGGGAAAAATAAAATTAATGAAGTTGCAGCAACAGCGAATACCACAGAAAATTTCTCAGGTAATGAGTGTTCTTGTTTTTCAACGTGTGATGAATTATTTTGACGCAAAAAATCCCCTTTTGACGTTTAACTACCCGTCATTTTATTTTTATTATTTTGCTAATTATCTCATACTTTGCCACATACCTATATTTTAACTGACGAACTGTATTTTAAAAATTCTCCATTTAAACCCAAATCCACACTTAGAAAAGCGAAATAGAATGCAAGTATTTGGTTTCACGGTATATTCAAAAAATCTTAGCTTCACCCGTAGGTTAAGCGGGCATTTTTTGAATATACCGTAGAATCAAAGACTTGTGTTAAATTCGTATTTCTAAGTGTGAATTTGGGTAAAATTAGAGACTGCTCATTGTTGGAGGTGCAAGATGCATCGGATGATATTTTACTGATTAAGCCATTCCTATATACTCGTCACGCAACGGTCTCTACCCTACCATGCTAACATTCTACCACGCTAACAGGTACATCAATCACATGCAGAGCCAAGCCACCGCGTGATGTTTCTTTGTATTTTGAGCGCATATCTTTACCGGTTTCACGCATTGTATGAATGACCTTATCTAACGACACATAGTGCGTACCATCGCCACGTAACGCCATTCGTGAAGCATTAATTGCTTTTACTGCACCCATTGCGTTGCGTTCAATACATGGGATTTGGACTAAGCCGCCAATAGGGTCACACGTTAATCCTAAGTTATGCTCTATACCAATTTCAGCGGCATTTTCAACTTGTTCAGGCGTACCGCCTAAAACTTCGGTCAAACCTGCTGCTGCCATCGCACTAGCTGAACCAACCTCACCTTGGCAACCCACTTCGGCACCTGAAATTGAAGCATTTTGTTTAATTAACATGCCAATTGCTCCTGCGGCTAGCATGAATCGAACAACCCCTGCCTCACCCTGACCCGCAGCTTCCCCTGTTAAATCATCGGGTAAACCATATGCACTGCAAAAGTTTTTATAATACAGCATCACGGCGGGGATAATACCTGCCGCACCGTTGGTTGGCGCTGTAACAACTCGACCACCCGCTGCATTCTCTTCATTTACAGCCAGTGCGTACAGGTTGACCCAATCCATACTGCCTTGGTTAAACAAGGTTTGAGTATCTTCGTTACTGAGAGATGCACACATTTCTGCAGCACGTCGTTTTACTTTTAAACCACCAGGCAAAATACCGCTATTTTTACAACCCTGCTCAACACAGTCTTGCATCGCTTGCCAGAGTGTCAATAGCCCAGCCTCAACCTTACTTTGTGATTGCCAAGTGATTTCATTTTTCATCATCAACTGACTAATCGATAGGTTTTCTGATTTACACAATGCCAATAACTCTTCTGCCGTATTAAACGGATAAGGCAAGGCGTGTTTATCTTCTCGGATAAAGTCTTTATTCCAGCTTTCACAGTTCTCATCCACCACGAAACCACCACCCACAGAGTAATAGACTTTCTTTTTAAGAGTCTCCCCCGCTTTATTCAATGCGATAAACTGCAAACCATTGGCATGCAGCGGTAAGCTTTTTTTACGATGGAAAATTAAGTCTGACTGCTGCTTAAATGAAATACTAAACTGACCATTGAGTTTAATTATTTGCTGCTCTTCAATCTCTTGCATTACATCAGCAATGGCTGCAACATCAACAGTTTCAGGGGTCTCGCCCATTAAGCCCAATAGCACTGCTTTATCACTACCATGGCCTTTTCCGGTTGCTCCAAGTGAGCCATAAAGCGCTACTTCAACCCGCGCTACTGTCTTGAGTAGCTCATCATCTAAAAGTGATAAAACGAAAGTACGTGCGGCAACCATTGGCCCAACCGTGTGTGAACTGGATGGGCCAATACCTACTTTAAAAAGATCGAAGACACTAATTGGCATGAGTGAAATATAGTTCAATTACAGGCTTAACGGTAATCTCATGGAATTTTGTATGTTTTAAGGAACCTCTGAACTAATAATGTGTGCCACTTTGATGCTCAGCAGTGTCATACAAAGGACTCTATTAGAAAACAATATTCTCAAAAACCGATATCAAACACCATCCAACTGGTCTTTGATAATTTAAGTAAATGATTCTCTGGATCGGCTTCTTTCCATTTTTTAGCCTGTGGTGCTAACCAGTGGATACGCGTTGGCATCAACTGGTCTTTTTTAGTTTTATTAATATACGCCAACCTGCTCCAATAATTTTTTTTGATCCAATTGCGTAGCTTTTTATAAACTTTAGCTGCCCGCATTTGGTCTTTACAGGCAGTCTCAATATTAATGTTTGTGGTTCTAATTTCAAGAACACCGCTATAAAGTGTATTTCCTTCTGATAAAGTTGCCGTGTAAAGTAGCTTACAATCACCTATCAAAAAGTGTTGCTTGTCGTTATCAGTGTTGATTACTTGATCTACGTTGTTATTCACTACCGCCAAAAACTCTTGCTCATCGTCATCGGTCATGAAAAAACGTATCTCTGCATCCATCTTAACGTACCACTAATAATTAATCGTACCGTAGCATATCAACGAATCGGTGTATCATAAATACCAAACTTGGTTATTGTTTCACGAATATACCAATGATCTTTGCTCTTCCCCCCACAAATCTCAGTTTTCTCACGATCTGGGTAGTTGACTGCAATGTTAAAACCCATACCCGGTTTGTGGTTAAGTACAACGGTTCGCACTTCTTTAGGTTTGAATTGCACCAGTGTTATTTTTTCTTGAAGCCCATTTCCGCCATGCTCAATAATCACCGAAGGCAACAGGGTATCGGTATCATTAATTACCTCTACATACATAGGCTGCATCGGGTTTTTATAATTAAACCAAAAAACGCTAAGTAATATACCGAGTAGGAATAAGGTGGCTGGTAATGTGAATTTTTTCATGGGTTTATTTGATAAGCAGTGAGAAAAATACAGTATGCGTATTTTCTAATAAGTCGTCATTGATATTTCTCGTTTGAATTTTAAGGGAGTAAGAGATTTACCATGAAGGGCACATGAAGCACCTGAAGAAAGTAAGGGGAAATAATTAAGAAATCTAAAAGTAAATGGCACATTTTATAAAGAGATGGTCTTTATTAAAAGATAAAAACTTACCGCGAAGAACACGAAGCTCTCGAAGAAAAAGCTAAAAGCCACCTCTTCGTAATCCTTCATGCCTTCGTGATTAAGTTAATTTTTTAAAGGAGATTGGAGGCTTAATCAGGGAGATTGTGCTGAAGTACAAAGCCCAACGGTGTTGATACTGTTTGGGATTTGTTGGACTTCCTACATCAGCCCAACCTACACGAAAAAGTCTTTTTTCTTGGTTAACGTAAAAAGTATAAATATCCTAAAGAAAACCTGATCAAGTCCAATTATTTTTAGCTTGCTAAATTCTAATCGACTTAATCAGGCTCCCCTAAAGAAAACCAAACCTCGCATGAAAGTTATTTAATATGCGCCAAAACCCCATCTAGTTCATCCAAGTTATTATATTCAATCACTAATTTTCCCTTTCCTTTAGTGTTGTATTGAATATTCACTTTTGCGCCTAGCTTTTCGGATAAGGATTCTTCGAGATTTTTAACTTCTACTGCTTTTTTTGCGGGTGGCTTTTCTGCTTTCGCAGCATCACCAGCACTGAGTTTTTTGACTAAACGCTCTGTCTCTCGCACCGATAACTCACTTTTAGCAACTTTTAGTGCTGTTTCGACTTGTTTTTGACCGCTTAAGGCTAACAGTGCGCGTGCGTGTCCCATGTCTAGTTTACGGGTATCAAGCAGCTCTTTTGTTTTATCTTCTAACTCAATTAAGCGCAATAAGTTAGTTACGGCTGTGCGAGAGCGACCAACTGATTCAGCTGTTTGTTGATGAGTTAAGCCAAAGTCTGCAATTAAGCGACTCATAGCGATGGCTTCTTCTAAAGGGTTTAAGTCTTCGCGCTGAATGTTCTCAATCAACGACATTGCTGCTGCAGCTTGATCGGGAATTTCTCTAACGATTGCCGGAATCGTATCTAAGCCAGCAATTTGTGAGGCACGCCAGCGACGTTCTCCTGCGATTAGTTCAAACAGTCCGCCTTCTATACGGCGAACCACAACCGGTTGAACCACACCTTGTGCTTTAATTGATTCAGCTAAGTCTTGCAAGGCATCTGGGTCGATACTAAGGCGTGGCTGATATTCGCCTTTGCTGATTTTCTCAACGGGTAGATTTTTTAATTCGGTGTCTTTACTGCTATCCTTTACCGCGGAACTTAGCAACATATCTAGTCCACGCCCTAAACCTGGTTTTTTTTTCATGATTTCCCTTTAATTTATTATGCTGCTTGCAAGGAAGCTTCTTTGCGAATCATTTCAGCGGCGAGTGCTAAATATGCCAGTGCCCCGCGTGAGCGCTTATCATACAATAATGCGGGTAAACCATGGCTTGGGGCTTCTGCCAAGCGAATATTTCTGGGGATTGAAGTATTATATAGTTTTTCACCAAAATATTCAGCGAGTTGATTCGACACATCACGCGATAAGTTGTTACGCGGGTCATACATGGTACGAAGTAATCCGGTAATTTCTAACGCAGGATTGGAGTTTTGCCGGATGGTTTCGATAGAGCCGACTAAAGCCGATAATCCTTCCAAGGCATAGTACTCACACTGCATAGGAATCAATACACCATTTGCTGCCACCAGCGCGTTAACCGTCAACATGTTTAACGATGGCGGGCAGTCAATAATGATGTAATCATAGTTATCTTTAATATCCGCCAATACATAATGAAGACGGTATTCGCGCTCTTCCATCACCATCATTTTAAATTCTGCAATACTCAAGTTTGGCCCACCTGCCAAAGCATCAAAGTTTGCGCTGGGTACTTTTTGAATCGCCTCTCCCACATCCACATCACCTAATAACACTTCTGTTAAGGTCACTGGCTGTTCTTCTTTATCAAGCCCTACACCGGTTGTGGCATTACCTTGTGGATCCATATCTATAATGAGCACACTGCGACGCATTACGACTAAGGATGCCGCCAGGTTAACGCTAGTGGTGGTTTTACCCACGCCTCCTTTTTGATTCGCTACTGCGATAATTTTGCTCATACTAGGTATGTCTTTTTTAGGTTTGCGAGCGTGACAGATTAACAAAATCTTGCGCTTAAAACTAGCGCTTAAAAAAGCAACACGATTTATTATGGCGTATTCGCAAGAATCACCGCACGCTTCGGTGCGGGATAACCTTCAATGGTTCTATTTGAGTCATTCGGATCAAGAAAATCAGGCAGTGATTCAAAAGTCATCCAATCGGTGCTACGTTGTTCTTCAATACAGGTCTGATTAATATCAACCACTCGGACATTGATAAAGCCAACCCGCTGTAACATCCGTATCAACAAGTTAGTGCTTGGAATAAACCAAACATTGCGCATTTTCGCATAACGATCTTCTGGAATAAGCACATTGGAATCATCACCTTCAATAATTAAAGTTTCCAGTATCAGTTCGCCGCCTGAGCGGATAAAGGATTTAAGTTCTTTTAAGTGATCTAGCGGTGATAAACGATGATACAACACCCCCATTGAAAATACGCTATCAAACCCTAAACCCTTGTAGACTTGGGTAAAACGTGGAAGTTCTTCCCCTTTAAAAGGCAGCAAATGTATAGGTAGCTGGCTGTTGTTCAAAGTGGCAAAGTGCTTAATTGTGTGAAATTGAACGAGAAAAAATTGGCTCGGATCTGCACCAATGACCAGCCTTGCGCCTTCACCTAGCATACGCCACATATGATAACCATTACCGCAACCCACATCTAGCACCGAACGGTTTTTTAAGGGGGCAATATGGTTTTGTATGCGTCGCCACTTCCAGTCTGAATGCCATTCCGTATCAATATCTACTCCTAATAGTTGGTACGGCCCTTTGCGCCACGGATGGAGTTGTTTTAGGGTTGTTGCTAGTTTGGCTTGTTGCTCTGCCGTACAGTCTTCAGCAGCGCCTACTTTGATTTTATCTGCGTTTAAATTAAGCTCGCTGGGTTGTAGTGTGGGTAGTTGAGCAAGAATCGTTTGCCACTCTGCCTGTTTACCATGCTCACGTTGCTTAAAAATAGACTCAAGTTGTAGAGGCAAGGTTGTTTGCCATTGCTCAAAATCATTGGCAATTAGGTCATTATACAAGCCTTCAAAATCAACAATCATTTGTTAGAGCTGATTTTGGGGGGCGGTGATATTAGTGGGCTTTTTATAGCAATAATGGAGGTAAAGTTAAATGCCTGAAACCACTGATAAGCATTCTCAAAACCTGCTTGCTGTAAACGGGTTATATGCACTTCATAGGTATCTGGAATCAACACATTTTCTAGTGCCTTACGCTTCTGGCTCACCTCCATATCACTGTAACCATTAGCGCGCTTGAAGGTATGATGCCAATCAATTTGCTGTTGATTTTGTTGATCATCTGAAAATACTAATTTTTCAGATAAAATCAAAATACCGTTGGGACGCAAACCCTGATAAACCTTTTCTAATAATGCCAACCGTGATTCGGTTGACAGAAACTGTAAGGTGAAGTTGATGACAACAATAGAAGCATTTTCTATCGCGGAATCTTCGATACTTTCACATATCACATGAAGGTCGGTTTCTGGCATATGCCGCATTAAACGTGATTGACAGCGTTTTACCATCGCCTCTGAGTTGTCAATACAAATATACTTTAAATGTGAGGTAGCTCGAGTTTGAGAATACATAGACAAGGTCGCTGCACCTAATGAGCAACCTAAGTCATAAATAGTAGAACCTTCCTGCGCATAGTGTTTTGCCAAGCCACCAAGTAATGCAATGATGGTTTCATAACCTGGGACTGAGCGACGAATCATGTCAGGAAAGACATCCGCAACCGCATCATCAAAAGTGAAATCCACCAAAGGCTGAGGGTTAGCGAATAGAGTATCTTGCTTCATAAGGACTGACTCTAGGGAGGTTTAAGCCTCTTGCCCCACCCATTTAGCATCTGCTGGCCGCTTTTCAAGCTTAACTTTATTCGCTGTCGCTTTACCCGCATCTGGCCCCATAAGATACAAATAAGGGCCTACCACACTTTCTGGCAGTGCTAACGTCGACATATCCTCACCGGGGTAATTTGATTTACGCATTTGAGTGCGTAATGGGCCTGTATCGATGCTATTAATGCGAATGAAGTTTTCGTCCAGATCATACTCATCACTTAGAATATCTAGCATCGCTTGAGTACCTGCTTTCGCGATACCGAAAGCACCGTTATACGCTTTTAAAGAGTCATGTGCAGAGAAAATAATAGCAGGATCTTTAGCGGCTTCAAGTAATGGTAAACAGCTTTGGGTGATTAAGAAATTAGCGTGCAAATTTACACTCAAAGTTTTGGACCACGTTTCCATATCATATTCTTTAAACGGCATAAACGCGGGCAACCAACCTGCATTCAGTACAAGACCATCTAAGCCGCCCAATTTATCAGCAAAGGTAGCCGCCATGTCGTAGTAATCTTTAGCCGTTGCACCTTCCATATTTAAGGGGTAAATGGCGGGCTCTGGGTAACCAGCTGCTTCAATTTCATCGTAAACATATTCTAGCTCTTTTAGTGTTTTACCCAGTAACACAACCGTAGCACCAAAACGTGCGTAGGCTAGTGATATCGCTCGCCCAACACCTGAGCCTGCGCCTGTGACTAAGATCACACGATCTTTTAATAATTGTTCTTGAGGTAAATAATTGAGTAATTCTTGGTTTGATATCATATCTACAGCTTTATCAGTTATCATCATCACTAATTGTAAAGCGTTTAAATAAATACACAACTAATTGAGCATCATTACGGGCTAAATCATTTTTTCACAATACTCTGCAAAATATTAATAGCTGATTTTGTGCTACCTTGCGCCATCACCGTAATCCGATAATAAGTGCTACTCAATGGCTGATTAAATGCCAAACTATTTCCTATCGTTTTTATAGCTGGCATACGCTCAATAATATAAACCGGTGGTTTTATGCCTTTCAATGATACGTTTGATGTGAGGGCTTGTAAGTTGTTCCAATTATTTGGTTTACTCAATTGCCTGTTTTTATCATAAAAGTAGTAGCCTGAAGTGTTCTCAAACCTCTGATTTAATGCGCTTGTACTAATACTCAATAGCGCTATTTCAGCCTGTTGCAAGGTCAACTCTGCACTTTGGCGGGCAAGCTCTTTGACGTATAAATTGGTAGTCATTTTCTGTTGAATCACTGTCGTACTGCTTGCACTTATCACAATAATGGAAAGAACGGTAAGCATTAACATCGCAATTATTAGAACCGCACCATTTTGTTTCTTTATTATCTTCATAACGTTAGTTTCTGAGTGCGATAGTCGTACTCACAACTCGCCTTAAATAACGATCAGCATCACTAAGCTTAAGCTTCGCGCCGTTAAACATAAGGTTCTGGGGTGCTTTAACAACATTATTACTACTTGATCTTAGTAATAAACTAATTCTGAGGCTGACAATTTTCTTCCAGTCACTGACTAAATCAGCACTCACATAGGCATTGGCAGAACCATTAAAATCAATATCTTCTCCATATTCAACTTGTAAACTCTCTACACCTTCAAGAATCTCTTGTTTAGGCGTGGGCTTTGCGCCCTTACCTAAATACCTCACATAAAGCGCAGGCATGTTTTTCTTATAACCTTTTTTATTACTTCCGCGTTTACTAACAAAGAAAATTGCCTGCTCTAATATCGCCACTTTAGCTGTGGATATTTTGATAGCTTTCAAGTCGCTTATGTTATTACACGATTGAAGCTTCGCTTGTGAGTCAACTCCCTCACAAGCTGAATCTTCACAGGCGCATACTTGTGCTAATTGAATATTTTGACAATCATTAATTGCAATAAGATTCCCCTCTTCTAAATCAATTGGGGAGAAGCTTAAACCAGCAATATTCACTGAGGTAAGATTTGCATGGTAAGGCTTGGTGTACCAGATCTTTAGCACATCAGAGTATTTTTTAGATTTTATACCTTTATCTTTATGTAGACCTGTTGAGTCAATCCAATGCTTGATTGTGGTACTGCTTATACCGCTATTTGCTTGCGTTTGATAGGTATCGCCGTAATGCGTATTTTTTGCTTCCCAGCCTTGTACACTCAGTGCGGGATTGAGCTGCTCAGTAGAAACCTTTAATAATGAATGAATTCTTTGGTTTTGAGTCGATTTACACCCAAAATATCCAGCAGTTTGTATTACACTGCTTAGAATACTAAAAGAAAATCGTGCATTTTCTTGTATTTCTGCTTCCGCTTGTAAAAGCCTTGTCGACTGCCGCGTGATTTGAAACGTTTGATAAACACCGCCAATCAAGAACAAACCTAACGAAGAAGCAATCATCAACTCAATTAAGCTTAAACCATGTTGCTTGCAAAATGATGTATGTAAGCCTTTGTTTCTGTGCATTATTCAGCCCCAACCATCATTACGCTACGCTGTATTTTATCGATAGAACTATCATGCCACCAGAGTTTAACGGCGTATTGCGTGCCTTGGTTATCACAAGCAGATGCATTAGGCGTTCCATCAACGGGGGTTGAGTCAATGCAGACGACCCCCGACCCTTTTGGCAAACCTTGTTTAATCGTTTCATACCATTCGAAAAGATCATTTTTTGCCATATTCTGCGGGGTGCAACCGACCTGCTTATGACAGTTAGTATTTTGCACTGCTTGTTTTAAATGATACTGTTGTTGATGATTAGCAATAGGGTTAGCACGTATTCTTTCTGCCATATCATGAGTGATAATAACGGCTTGTGTATGGTAATAAGCATTACTGCTAATTTTTTGAGTGTGAATTTGAAAACCCACAAGCCCTAGTAAACCCACGGAAACTATCGTTAACGCAACGAGAATTTCTATCAATGAGAAACCTTGCTGTAAGCTACCTCGAGAACTCATCGACATCGCCCTACTTCATGATTCTGTGCCAAGCGTATTCTGCCGGAATTTGACAGTACCATCGTTTTATTGATGGTTTGTTGAGAATCACAAAAGCTAATTTTCCCATTATACCCAACGGCATAGCCTTCTGAGGAGTAACTAATTCGTTGCATGTTACGAGAGTAATTAATCAAGAGTTGTGAAGGTAAGGTATTATTTACCAGATGAATTTTCTCTCCAGCATTTATTACTCCATTGTTATTAGCATCTTCAAATACAATCCAACCACTTGTCCATGCTGTACTTTGTGATGTTGCACAAGCGCTGCCAGTTAAATTACTTTTGCAGAAAGTTGCCCATGCACCACTCGTCACCGCGATACTTCGAGTATAGTTAAGCGCGGCTAGAGCCTCGTTATACACATTTGCTACTTGATTTTTTTTAAGCACGAAACTAATACTTGGCAGCGCCTGCCCAATTACAATCATCACAATCGACACAACAATCATTTGATCGATGAGAGTGAAGCCTGTGTTTTTATACTTTTTATTATTCATGCGATCTTTAGCGTAACTGCCGCCAAGAAACCCTGCCCGTTGAATGTGTTTCGGAAGCTTTTAATGACGAAAACGTACCGTCAGACGCAATGCTTATAATTGCTTCGCTTTGCTTATCCAAAGGTAAAATAATAGCTGCCAGCCCCTTTGAACCTGATCCTTCTAAATTTATGCCGGAAACTATTGTAGCTTTCCGTTGGTAATCTATATTATCATCAACTGTTAATTTATTATCATGGTTAGTATCAAAAGTGACGCTATTGAGTCGTTTTCCTTGCAATGCATCCAGCTTCATTATCCAACGGCTACTATAAGCTGAACAGGATTCTACAAAAGGGATTTCTGTACTTACCAGAAGCTCACCTTCACGGAGTAATACTTGAGTACTTATTCTCTCTCCTGTAGCTTGTGAGAATTCCTTCCCCAGCTTAAGCATCCATCCCTGCTTAATTTTATAATCAACCGCTAAGTTTGAAGTGACGCGCATTTCTAATGAAGAGCCGACGCTATTCTCTTGTAATATGACTTGCTCCACAAGGTTCTTCTTTGATAGTACACGACGATTTTTATCATGAATCGCATATAAACTATTTACCATAGAAGTTGGTTTTAAAATAGTTTGATTGGTTCCGAAATACAGCATCACGCC
Source organism: Thiotrichaceae bacterium (assembly GCA_026989145.1). Lineage (GTDB taxonomy): Bacteria > Pseudomonadota > Gammaproteobacteria > Thiotrichales > Thiotrichaceae > Cocleimonas. The sequence continues at coordinate 23,363 of JALSJU010000063.1, read as the reverse complement.
ACCCTCGGGATGACTGCCCACTTGTAACTTTGCAGTAATAGCTTGCGGTTTCTTACAGAGCGCATCATCACAAGCACGAAACAAAGGTTTTCCTGTAAAAGCAACTGACCATTTGTTAGGGTCTGAATCGCTCAGATCAAAACGCCAAACATTGCCTAATAAATCACCCGCATACACCCTATCTACACCATTATCATCGTTGGTATCAATACTAACTGGTGTTGATAGACCGTTAGATTGCAGCTCAGAACCGGTATTTGTATTGAGTGATTTAATCAAATGCCCTGTTTCTAAATCGATAATAAATAATACAGCTTGATGGTTATTACTATCAGGTCCATTACCTACAATGACTACCCAGCGGCCACTTTTTAAACGCACAATACTCGCTTCTTGGTTAATAAAACCTAAATGTTGCTTGTACGTGTCACTATTTATGTGAGAACTTAAAGTGGAGACTTCCCATAAAATATTTTTTTCATTGAAGTTATTAACATTGCTGACTTCTAAGGCATATAGGCCTTTACCACCTAAGCCTAAAGAACCGATTAAAAGTGAATGCCAGCTATCATCATAATAGGCATCTGCAACATTGGTTTGACCATCGACAAGAAATTCATGTGATAAACAGCCCATACTATGACACCCATAATTAGGCTTACTAATCGTAACAATTTTAGACAAGATTGCATTCGGCACATACGCAAATAGCTCTTCGCCTGAGAAAGTATCAAAAGCGTGTAACGCACCGTCATTAGCCCCTACAAAAACCGCTTGCTGCTGGCGTTGTTGCTTCAAAAAATTTTCATACTTTTTACCTTGGTTACCGTCTAAAACAGAATAACCATAGTTTTTCGGCTGATTCAGAACACTGATGTTTGAACCAATAATATCACCAAGGAAATGATTTCGTTTTCTAAGTTGTTGCCCACTATCACCGGTACGACCTAATAACCATAATAAACGTTTCTTTGCCAAAAAGTCTGTATCACTATCTTTTAAGACCCTTTTTTGTTGTTTATTCAAATTAGCCCATGACAATTTAATACCTTGAGATGTTTGATTAATTTCAGGGTTAATAGAAAAAAGTTTTCGTTCAGGCTGATCAACTTCTGAAGCTCTCCAAAGTTGTGATTTAGAAGCTTTTGAGTCACCTATAATTTCCAAGGAATAAACGACCAAGTCACCTTGCCAATTAGAACTATCATACTGTGATTGGAAAATTAAAGTATTTTCATTAAAGTCAGAATGACTAGAAGCGACTATAAAGTTTGTTAACGAAGCTTGCTCATAGGAAGGTACAGCTGGACAATAAGCACTGTCTGCAGAACTATAACTCAAAAAACAAAGAGAGAGAAAAAATAGAAATCTTAAACTTTTATTGTTATTACACGATAATCTTCTGAAAAACAGTTGTCGCATGTATTGTTATTTTTAATATGGCTAAGCAGTTATTATAATATGAGTAGCCTTTATAGAAGCTTAAGGAATCTTGAACAACCTAGCTGAGTTCTGGCAACGTCAAATTTCCAGCATCAAGGCATGTGAGCTTTTAATGAACAGCTGTGGCATGGTGCAACGAGCCTTTAAAGTGAACATAACACAGAGGCTGGTAATTTGGCTAAGCCGTGTCAGCTAATAAGAGGGGTAAGGTTCTAGCAGGCTGTTGATCTTCTCTCAGAGTAAGTCAAATCAAGGGGGATTTACCCTAAAACTGCAGTATTTAGGGGTTAAATATGTCATTTTGAGTACTTTATGAGCAGTTATGAGTACTTTTTTACACCATTAAAGAGAAAATCAACAGCCTGCTAGGGCAACATCTCCGTTGTTGTATTTTTCATGAGGGCAATAAGCATTCATTTCAAAATACGCCTAGGATAAACTGCCCTAGAGACTTAGGAAATTCACATACGGGGGGGGGGAAGGAAGTAAATACTACATTACGCACTTAAACTTGTAGGTGCAGAGACTTCCCTCTTTTCACTTTGTATACCTAAACGCTTAAATAGTTGTTGATCATGGTTTTCATCAGGGTTGTCCGTGGTAAGTAGACGGTCACCATAAAACATTGAATTAGCACCAGCAAAAAAACAAAGTGCCTGTGTTTCATCATTCATTTCTGTTCGCCCTGCTGAGAGCCTCACGTAAGACTTCGGCATCAATATACGTGCTACAGCAATAGTACGGATAAATTCGAAAGAGTCTAACTTGTCTATTCCATCTAAAGGCGTACCTTGGATTTGAACCAAGTCGTTTATGGGAACAGATTGTGGATGTTCAGGTAAATTAGCTAGCTCTTGTAATAATCGTGCACGATCTCTGCGAGTCTCCCCCATACCAAGAATTCCACCCGAACAAACATTAATCCCAGCATCTCTAACATGTTCAAGTGTATCTAATCTATCTTGATAAGTGCGAGTAGATATTACTGTACCGTAAAACTCAGGGGATGTGTCTAAGTTATGGTTATAATAATCAAGTCCACAGTCTTTCAAACGCAAAGCTTGATTCTTTTCAAGCATACCAAGTGTTACACACGTTTCCATATCCAAAGCTTTGACCGCTTCGATCATATCAATGACATGATTAAGACTTTTCTCGGTGGGATTTCGCCAAGCAGCACCCATACAAAAACGAGTTGCGCCGTTATTCTTAGCTTCGGTTGCAGCGCTAATAACTTCATCTAACGGGAGTAACCTTTCTCTTTCAAGCCCAGTATCATTGCGTGCACTTTGAGAGCAATAAGAACAATCCTCGGGACAGGCACCTGTTTTGATACTTAGTAAAGTGCTAACTTGAACTTGATTCGGCTGAAAATTGCTACGATGAATAGAGTGAGACTTAAATAACAAGTCGTTAAAAGGAAGTTCGAATAATACTTCAATTTCATTTAATGTCCAGTTAGTTCTAAGATCACTCATCATCAGTCCTTTATATTTACATCACGCCAGTCTTCTGCATTGATTTTAATAATCGAATAAACAGATATTGGAAGTAAAGCGAGTATACAGAACCCCCACAGTAACCACCAATACTGCGTAAAAAAATCACCAGAGGCGAAAGTTAAAACCGGCACTAATATACCCGCTAGTGCATAATAATAATAAGCCGCTTTTTGAGTATGAAAACCTACACGGTTATTAGGATGATGGCGATACATAGCATATACAAACATAGAAGCACCAAACCAAAAAATAAAAAAGGGGAAAGGTATAACAACAGAAATTATGTTTCCATAATGAAATGTTTTAGCGCTCTTTTTTGCCTCATCTGCAGTGACAACCGTGTTGATTTGATCATTCATAAGTTAATATTTTAAAGTTACAATGTAAACAGTTTATAGGTAATCTAAAACCTGTCAAATGACTTCTATCAAACAGAGTATAATCAATCATGGCAAATACCACACCATACCTAGAGACTGTTCGAAGAGTCTGCTTATTAAATAATGTAGGGGTTTGCTACTTACTTTCTGATTCAAACAGTGAGTTTGTATATTTATATTTTGATTTAGGAACACAGCAAATAAGATCATTTTGCCTAGAACTAGAGTCGTGGTGCGGAATGAAATTTAAAATATTTAATGATGATAGTAATACAGAAACTATCAAACTTATTAAAACAAAAGGCGAAAGAATATACCCGTTATAAAGCATTGAGCCTATAACAGTCGGTAACGAGTTATAGCTTTTTTCACTTCATCACTAAATATTAGCCTTTTTAAACATCCAAATAGATCACACAACCCATATTAAAAATGTAGAAACAAAACTTGATATTCATTAGATATATAGAAATACAGCAATAAAAAAACCGAGCTAAGGCTCGGTCATCAATTATTTTATGAGGTGGTATTAATTTCAGGCCTGTCAACTAATTCAATAAGCGCCATAGGAGCATTATCACCAGCTCTGTAACCACACTTTATTATACGAGTATAACCGCCAGGGCGCTCTTTGTAACGTGGTCCAAGGTCATTAAACAAAATTCCAACAACTTCCTTATCACGTAAACGAGAGAAAGCTGTTCTACGGTTATGAACAGAATCATTTTTTGAACGAGTAATTAATGGCTCAGCTACACGACGCAGTTCTTTAGCTTTAGCAACAGTCGTTTTAATTACTCCATATTTTATAAGAGCCACAGAGAGGCTCTGTAATGTGGCTTTACGATGACTACTGTTACGACTAAGTTGACGACCTATTTTACGATGACGCATTTTCTAAAACCTTTTAAATAGTTACAAGTGTTCTGAGACTGACTACAGAGAAGTTAACCCACTCTTACTTCATTTGACTCTGAGCTGGCAGGGGGCCAATTTTCTAATCGTGCTCCAAGTGTTAAGCCATGTGATGCTAAAATATCTTTAATTTCTGTCAATGATTTTTTACCTAGATTGGGTGTTTTTAATAACTCAACTTCAGTTTTTTGGACAAGATCACCAATATAATATACCTGCTCGGCTTTAAGACAGTTAGCAGAACGTACAGTAAGTTCTAGATCATCAACAGGACGTAATAATACGGGATCTATTTCAGGCTCAGGTTCGACTATAAGCTCTGGCTCTATAATTGTTAGATCAAAGAATACAGCAAGTTGTTCATGTAATATTGTAGCAGCATCACTAATTGTCTCTTCAGGATCAATAGAGCCATCAGATTGCAATTCAATAATTAATTTATCAAGGTCAGTACGATTCTCAACACGGGCATTATCAACTTCGTAGGAAATACGAACAATTGGACTGAAAGATGCATCTAATAATAGTGTACCTAAGGGAAGCTCAGGTGAATCAGGGCCACGACGAACAGAAGCTGGTTGATAACCACGACTTTTTTCTACCTTCATTGACATTTCAAACTCAACATCAGTCGTAAGTGTAGCTATAACAGCATCAGGATCAACAACTTCAACATCATGGTCAAGTTGAATATCAGCCGCAGTTACAAGACAAGGACCTTTTTTACGAACTTCTAAGGTTACTTCTTCTTTCGTATTTAAACGAAAAGCCAGTTTCTTTAAGTTCAGTAAAATATTAACAACATCTTCCTGCACACCATCAATAGCCGTATATTCATGTTCAACACCTGTTATTTGTACTTCTGTAACAGCACAACCAGGAATTGATGAAAGTAAAATTCTACGTAGCGCATTACCCAAAGTATGACCAAAGCCTCGTTCGAGGGGCTCTAACACAATTTTAGATGTATAGTTACCCAAGTCCTTGACCTGAATATTGCGGGGTTTGAGTAAATCAGTTGATTTAGACACAGTTTAAAACCTCAGTATTTCTTTGAACGCAGATAAAGACAATATAAATAATCTTAATCAAGCATCAGTTATATTTACTTTGAGTACAATTCAACAATCAGAGACTCATTAATCTCAGAAGGTAAGTCATCACGCTCTGGGACTGATTTGAACGTTCCTTCAAACTTTTTCAAATCTACTTCTACCCATTCAGGAAAACCAACTTGATCAGCAACAGATAGTGAGTCTTCAATTCTAGTTTGTTTCTTCGCTTTCTCGCGTACAGATATTACATCACCAGCTTTCACTTGATAAGAAGCTATATTAACAATTGCACCATTAACCAAGATAGCCTTATGACTCACTAGCTGACGACATTCTGCACGTGTTGAGCCATAACCCATACGATAAACAACATTATCTAAACGACATTCCAGAAGCTGTAACAGGTTTTCACCTGTCGAGCCTTTTAGGCGAACAGCTTCCTTAAAATAATTTCTAAACTGTTTCTCAAGAACACCATAAATACGGCGTACCTTTTGTTTTTCACGGAGTTGAATGCCATAATCAGAAAGGCGTGTTCGACGCTCCCCATGTACACCAGGAATCTTTTCTAAGTTACATTTATTTTCAAGTGAGCGACCACGACCTTTCAGGTACAAATCAGTACCTTCACGACGCATTAACTTACACTTTGCACCAATATATCTAGCCATAATATTTCTCCGACTACACTCGACGTTTCTTTGGGGGGCGACAACCATTGTGAGGGATTGGCGTAACATCAATAATGTTTGTAATTCTGTATCCGATATTGTTTAACGCACGAACAGCGGACTCACGCCCGGGACCTGGTCCTTTTACGTGTACGTCAAGATTCTTTAAACCAAATTGTTTTGCGGCTTCACCTGCTTTTTCAGCAGCGACCTGTGCTGCAAAGGGTGTACTTTTTCGCGAGCCACGAAAACCTGAGCCACCAGCAGTAGCCCATGAGAGTGCATTACCTTGACGATCAGTGATGGTGATAATCGTATTATTGAAGGATGCATGAATATGTGCAATACCATCACTTACCGACTTTTTAACTTTTTTACGTGATTTAGAGGCTACAGCCATCTTAATTACCCACTTTTAAATTAACTTATGATTATTAACGTAACGTTATTAATCGTAAAATACTACTAACGACGTATTGGTTTGCGCGGACCTTTTCGAGTGCGTGCATTTGTTTTAGTTCTTTGACCCCTAAGCGGCAATCCACGACGGTGTCTAATACCCCTATAGCAACCAAGATCCATAAGGCTTTTTATATTCATAGAGACTTCACGACGGAGATCGCCTTCTACTATAAACTTTCCTACTTCGCTACGAATACTCTCAAGTTCTGATTCAGACAAAGAGCTTATCTTAGCATCAGGTGCAACATTAGCTGCTTCACATATACTTGCCGAACGTGTTCTACCAATTCCATAAACTGCGGTTAATGCTATAACAGCATGTTTATGATCAGGGACATTTATACCTGCAATACGAGCCATTAAAACTCTCCAGACTGCTTGGAAAAGCGGGCAACAATACCCGAATACGCAGTGTTAATCAATAAAAAAAATATCATTAAATAAACCTTAACCTTGACGCTGCTTATGACGTGGATCAGTACAAATCACACGCACAACACCTTTACGTTTTATTACGCGACAATTACGACACATCTTTTTAACGGAAGCACGAACTTTCATGAGTTAAACCTCTATATAGTTACAGCTGAAAATATAATTACTATTTCTTCGGCTTTTTTCCACCAGCTTTGAAGTTTGCTTTTTTCATCAAACCCTCATACTGGTGTGACATCATGTGTGATTGTACCTGGGCAATAAAATCCATAACTACCACAACAATAATTAACAAGGATGTACCACCAAAGTAAAAAGGTACATTCCACCCTAGTATTAAGAACTCAGGCAACAAACAAACTAATGTTATATAAATTGCTCCAACGGCTGTCAATCGAGTCATTACACCATCAATATATTTCGCAGTTTCCTTGCCGGGACGAATACCCGGAATAAAAGCTCCTGCTTTTTTTAAGTTATCTGCAGTCTCTCTTGAATTGAACACTAATGCTGTATAAAAGAAAGTAAAGAATATTATAGCTAAAGCATAAAAAAGTACATACATTGGTTGTCCGGGTTGCAACATAGCAACAAAATCTTTCAACCATTCAAAACCTTGAGCATCAGATAACCAACGCCCAAGACTTGATGGAAACAGAATAATACTGGAAGCAAAAATAGGAGGTATAACACCAGCCATATTCAATTTAAGAGGGAGATGACTAGATTGTCCCATTGCCATTTTGCGTCCCTGCTGTCTATTAGCATAATTAACTGTAATGCGTCGTTGACCACGCTCAACAAATACGATGAATGCAGTTACAAGAATTGCCAGAGCGAGCAAAATAATGACGAACGCACCAGATAACTCACCGTTTCGAGCTAATTCTAGCGTCCCACCAATTGCCGAAGGTAAACCAGCAACGATACCTGCAAAAATAATCAAAGAAATACCATTCCCTATTCCACGCTCTGTAATTTGTTCACCTAACCACATTAAAAATAAAGTACCCGTAACTAATGATACGACAGTGGTGATAACAAAGCCTGTACCAGGATATAGAGCAATGGTTTGTCCGCCTCCCATATCTTGACCACCTAAAGCCAAAGCAATACCAACACTTTGAAACAAAGCTAAGCCGACTGTACCATAGCGAGTGTACTGGGTAATTTTTCGCTTGCCTGATTCCCCTTCTTTCTTTAATTGCTGTAATGTAGGTATTACATGAGTCATCAGTTGAACAATAATAGAAGCAGAAATATAAGGCATAATACCTAATGCAAAGATACTTAAACGCTGCAAAGCACCACCAGAGAACATATTGAAAACGCCCAATATTGTTCCTGTTGTTTGGTCAAAAAACTGTTGCAACGCTGCAGGATTCACACCTGGTATAGGTATAAATGTACCAACTCGATATATAATCAAAGCGAAAAAAACAAAGGCAAGCCTTTGTTTAATTTCAGCAATGTTACCCATACCCGAAAGCATGTTTGTAGCGTTTTTTGATGCCACGATTAACCCCTTATTATTCTTCGATCTTTCCGCCAGCTGCTTCAATCGCTAGTTTAGCACCCTTGCTGACTTTGATACCTTTTAAAGTAACCGCTTTATCAATACTACCTGAAAGCATTACTTTTACATTTTCAATATTCTTAGTAATTAAGTTAGCCGCTTTAAGTGCATCGACATCGATAATCTTAGCATCAACTTTAGCAAGTTCATGTAAACGAAGCTCTGCGCTAACTCTACCAACACGTGAGCTGAATCCAACCTTAGGTAAGCGTCTTTGTAAAGGCATTTGACCACCTTCAAAACCGACTTTATTAAAGCCACCTGAACGTGATTTTTGACCTTTATGCCCACGTGTACAGGTTTTACCCCAGCCCGAACCAATGCCTCGTCCAACTCTTTTCCGAGTTTGACGGCTACCGGTTACAGGCTTTAATGTATTTAGTTCCATAGTCATAGTATTATACTTCTTCTATACGTAGCATATACGCAATTTTATTAATCATTCCACGGTTTTCAGGCGTATCATCAACAACCACTGGGTTGTGCATTTTACGAAGACCTAATCCACGAGCACACGACTTATGAGCTTTCAAACGACCGTTCAAACTACGAACAATAGTTAACTTTACTTGTTTATTAGCCATGTTTAACCTCTTATTTCTTCAACTGTTTTACCGCGTTTTGCTGCGATAAGCTCAGGAGAGTTCATTTCAGCTAAACCTTTTATGGTAGCACGCACAACGTTAATAGGGTTACGAGATCCAACACATTTTGCCAATACGTTTTTAACACCTACAACTTCAAATACAGCACGCATAGCACCACCTGCGATAATACCTGTACCATCTGAAGCAGGCTTCATAAATACATGAGCAGCTCCATGGCGAGCATTAATTTCATATTGCAAAGTATCATCAACTAAAGCTACGTTAACGATATTCTTGCGTGCTTTCTCCATGGCTTTTTGTATTGCCACAGGTACTTCTTTCGCTTTACCGTATCCGAACCCGATCTTACCATTACCATCACCAACAACCGCAAGTGCTGTAAAGCCAAAAACACGACCACCCTTAACAACCTTAGCAACACGGTTAACGTGTACTAATTTTTCTTGCAAGCCATCATTTGCTTGTTCTGTATTATCTGCTCTAGCCATAATTATCTATTAACCTTTAAAACTGTAGACCGGCATCACGAGCAGCTTCTGCTAACGCTTTAACACGACCATGATACTTAAAACCTGAACGATCAAACGCAACAGACTCAATTCCTTTTTCCTTTGCTCTCTCGGCAACAAGCTTCCCAATTGCACTAGCAGCGCTTGAGTTACCGGTGTAATCAAGCGAATCTCGCTGTGACTTTTCTAAGGTTGAAGCCGCAGCAATAACGGTATTATCTTGACCTGAGATTATCTGTGCATAGATATGTCGTGAACTTTTATAAACAGACAGTCTATCCACACCTAACTCTTTCATCTTCATTCGTGAACGTTTACCTCGACGAATTCTGGCAGTTCTTTTACTCATTTCCAAAGTCCTTCTAATACTTAGGTTTTCTTAGCTTCTTTACGAACAATATGTTCATCAGCGTACTTTATTCCTTTACCTTTGTAAGGTTCAGGTGGTCTATAAGCGCGAATTTCAGCGGCTGTTTGCCCGATAACTTGCTTATCAATACCTTTCAATATGATTTCTGTTTGGCTTGGAGTCTCACAAGTAACGCCTCGTGGGATATCATGAACAACAGGATGAGAAAAACCTAAAGTAAGGTTTAATTTCTGTCCTTGTGCCTGAGCACGGTAACCAACCCCTACAAGCTCAAGTTTTTTTTCAAAACCTTCACTAACACCAATAACCATATTATTTGTAATAGCACGCATTGTTCCAGCCATTGCCCAAGCACCTTTAACAGATTCTTTTTTAGGCATAATAATAAGTGAATTATCGTTTTGAGAAACCTCAACAAGGTCATTTATCACATAATCAAAAGCACCTTTACTGCCTTTGATATTTAAATTTTGGCCATTAATTTTTGCTTCCACACCGGAAGGTAACTCAATGGGCATTTTTGCTATTCTAGACATATCAATACTACCTAATAATTACTCAACGATACAGACAACTTCACCACCATGACCTTCTGCACGTGCGGTATTATCGCTCATTACTCCTTTCGAAGTAGAAACAATTGCAATACCTAAACCTGACATAACACTTGGCAGATCGCCTTTTCCTTTAAAAACTCTTAAACCTGGACGACTAATGCGTTTCAAAGTGCTTATTACAGGCTTTCCTTGATAGTACTTTAATGTAACTGTAGTAACAGGTTTTACTGTATCAGTATCTGTATTAAATCCAGAAACATAGCCTTCAGATTGTAGAACATTTAAAATAGCTGTTTTCTTTTTAGAGGCAGAAAATGAAACATCCGATTTACTAGCTCGCTGGCCATTACGTATACGGGTTAACATGTCCGCTATAGGGTCACTCATACTCATATTTTGTTATCCTTACCAACTTGCCTTAGTCAAACCAGGAAGATCACCTTCCATTGCGGACTCTCTAATTTTATTCCTACAAAGACCAAACTTTTTATACACTCCGTGTGGTCTTCCTGTAATTGCACAACGACTACGCTTACGTACTAGTGAACTATCGCGAGGTAATTTTTGTAAAGAATCAGTAGCAGCCATAACTTGCTCAAAACTACTATTAGGAGAACGGATAATCTCCTTCAACTCAGCTCTTCTCGGAGCATATTTAGCTGCTAATTTTGCACGCTTTGCCTCACGAGCAATCATTGATTTCTTAGCCATTATATAAACACCTAATTTACTGTTTTTTGAAAGGGAAATTAAAAGCTTCTAACAACGCTTTTGCTTCTTCATCATTCTTTGCTGAGGTCGTGATAGCGATATCTAAACCTCGTAATTTATCTATTTTATCGTAATCAATTTCCGGGAAAATGATTTGCTCATTAAAACCCATACTGTAATTACCATTACCATCGAATGAACGAGGATTCATACCACGAAAGTCACGCACACGAGGAATAGAGATATTAATGAGTCGATCTAAAAACTCATACATCTGAGCACGACGTAAATTTACTTTACAACCAATTGGCCAGTTATCACGAATCTTAAAGCCCGCTATAGACTTTCGCGATAATGTAACTACGGGTTTTTGTCCAGCGATTTTTGTCATATCAGATACTGCATGCTCAACGACTTTTTTATCACCAACTGCATCACCTAAACCCATATTAAGGCTAATCATAGTGATTTTTGGAACTTCCATAGCATTCTTATAAGAGAACTTTTCAGTTAGTTCTTTAACTACTGTTTCTTTATAAAATGTTTCTAATCTTGACATTGGTCTACCTTTTAAACGCGTGTGTTAATACTGAATAAACAGATCAACTTACAGCTTCACCATTTGACTTAAAAAAGCGTACTTTTTTACCATCTTCAAGCACCTTAATTCCAACACGATCACCTTTATCGGTAGCTGGGTTAACTAACATCACATTAGAAATATCGATAGGCATTTCTTTTTCTATAATTCCACCTGCAATACCTGCATTAGGATTTCCTTTTTGATGCTTTTTAGCTAAATTAATACCTTGTATCAATATTTTGCCATTGCGCAACATTTCAGTAACATTTCCGCGACGGCCTTTATCTTTACCAGTAATAACAACTACTTGATCATTCTTTACAATTTTATTCATGATTTCTACCTATAGTACTTCAGGTGCTAGTGAGATGATCTTCATAAAGTTTTTATCACGAAGCTCACGAGTAACAGGGCCAAAAATACGTGTACCAATTGGCTCGAGTTTAGAATTAAGCAACACAGCTGCATTACCATCAAAACGTACTGCAGATCCATCTTTACGACGAACACCTTTAGCAGTTCTAACAACTACAGCAGTATACACGTCGCCTTTTTTGACTTTACCGCGTGGTATCGCTTCTTTAATACTCACTTTAATGATATCACCAATACCCGCATAGCGACGGTGTGAGCCACCGAGCACTTTAATACATTGCACTCTACGAGCACCACTATTATCAGCGATATTAAGCTGTGTTTGCATCTGAATCATGTTCTTATTCCAATTCTATGTTCGGGTCTTTTGAGAATTTAAGTAAATTTAACAAATCTCTTATGACGCTTTTTTATCTACAACTTTAATTAAAGTCCATGTCTTTGTTTTAGACATTGGCCGACATTCTTTTATAATAACCACGTCACCAATATTGCATTCATTATTAGCATCATGCGCATGATACTTAGTTGAACGACGGATAAATTTACCATAAAGAGGGTGTTTAACTTTACGCTCACCCTTTACCACAATGGTCTTATCCATGTTATTACTGATAACTTCTCCAGTAATACTGCGTTCAACTTTTGCTGTACTTTCTGTCATTGTATTTACCTAGCTGTTAGCTGAAGCGGTAGACTTCATTTCGTTCATGATTGTTTTAATCCGTGCAATTTTTAAACGTACCTTCTTCATTTCAGAAGGACGACTTAACTGCCCAGTAGAACGCTGCATCCGGAATACAAATTGTTCTTTTAAACTTTCCAAAAGTTCCGTTGATAACTCAGCTTCACTCTTATTACGTAGTTCACTTGCTTTCATCACATCACCGTCCTTGTGACAAATACTGTCTTAATAGGTAATTTTGCAGCTGCTAATGCGAATGCTTCTCTTGCAATCGTTTCATCAACACCTTCCATTTCATATAACACACGTCCAGGTTGAATTAAGCAAACCCAGTATTCTACATTACCCTTACCTTTACCCATTCTTACTTCCAATGGCTTACTTGTAATAGGTTTATCTGGAAATACTCGAATCCAAATTTTTCCACCACGCTTTATATGACGTGTCATTGCACGACGAGCAGCTTCAATTTGTCGCGCGGTCAAACGACCACGACCAACAGCTTTCAAACCATACTCACCAAAGCTTACCTTACTTCCAGTAACAGCGAGTCCACGATTTCTTCCTTTGAACTGCTTACGGAATTTTGTTCTTTTGGGCTGTAACATTTCAGACCTCTATCTCTTCTTCTTGCTGTCACGTCCAGCTGATTGGTTTCTCTTTTGCTCTAGGTCAAAAACATCACCTTTATAAATCCACACTTTAATACCTATAACACCATATGTGGTATGAGCTTTAGCTGTAGAATAATCAATATCTGCACGCAAGGTCTGCAAAGGAACTCTGCCTTCACGATACCATTCTGTACGAGCAATCTCAGCGCCATTTAATCGACCGCCACAACTAATTTTAATTCCTAGAGCTCCAAGTCGCATCGCATTACCTACTGCTCGCTTCATAGCTCGGCGGAACATAATACGTCTTTCTAGCTGACTTGCAATACCTTCCGCAACTAATTTTGCATCTAATTCAGGCTTGCGAATCTCTTCAATATTAACCTTAACATTATTTGGATGCAGACCCATCATACTAGCTGTTTCTGTACGTAGCTTTTCTATATCTTCGCCTTTTTTACCAATCACAACACCGGGGCGTGCAGTGTGTATTGTTACAAATGCAGACTTAGCGGGGCGCTCAATTTGTATTCGGCTCACCGATGCGCTTTTAAGCTTCTTCTCGATAAACTCTCTGACTGCAATATCCTTATGTAAGAACTCAGCGTATTCTTTGCCTTCCGCATACCATTTTGAACGCCAATCTGAGGCAATTCCTAGACGAAAACCAATTGGATGTATTTTCTGACCCATATTTAAACCTCACCATCGCCAACGGTAAGAGTAATGTGACTCGTCCGTTTAAGTATACGATTTGCTCTACCTTTTGCACGTGCACGCAAACGTTTCATTGTTGGAGCTTGATCTACCATAACGCGAGTTACAGATAGCTCATCGATATCAGCACCTTCATTATGCTCTGCGTTTGCAATAGCAGAATCTAAAATCTTTTTAATTATTGCAGCCGATTTTTTTTGACTAAAAGCCAAAATATCTAAAGCCTTATCTACCGGCATACCACGCACCTGATCAGCTACAAGACGTGCCTTTTGCGGAGATATACGAGCAAATTTTAATTTAGCATTTACTTCCATTATATTATCCTAACTCTTATCTGCAGTATGACCACGATACATACGTGTTGGAGAAAACTCACCTAACTTATGACCTACCATATGCTCATTAATTAAAATAGGAACATGCTGACGACCATTGTGAATTGCAATTGTTAAACCAACCATCTCTGGAATGACCATTGATCTACGCGACCATGTTTTTATTGGCTTACGATCATTAGCATCAACTGCCTTTAATACTTTAGCCATCAAATGATGATCTATAAATGGACCTTTTTTTAATGAACGTGGCACCGCGACTACCTCTTATCTCTACGACGTACAATCAAGTGATCAGTACGTTTATTTTTACGTGTTTTATAACCTTTTGTTGGTGTACCCCAAGGTGAAACTGGGTGACGACCACCTGATGTTTTACCCTCACCGCCACCATGCGGATGATCTACAGGATTCATAACTACACCACGAACAGTTGGACGAATTCCACGATGACGACTAGCTCCAGCTTTACCGAGTTTAATTAAGGCATGCTCAGAGTTACTGACCTCACCAACTGTCGCACGACAACTTGAAGGCACTTTTCTCATTTCACCTGATCGCAAACGTAAAGTTGAGTATCGACCCTCGCGAGCAATAAGCTGAGCAGAGGTTCCCGCACTACGCGCGATTTGCGCACCTTTACCAGGCTTCATTTCAACACAATGAACCACTGTACCAACCGGCATACTACGCAATTCCATACAATTACCTGCCGCTATAGAAGCTTCAGAACCTGACACAACCTTATCATCAGCGCGTAATCCTTTTGGCGCGATAATATAGCGACGCTCACCATCTGAAAACCTTAACAATGCAATATTAGCGGTTCGATTAGGATCATACTCAATTGTCTCAACAACCGCAGCAATTCCATCTTTATCATTCCGTTTAAAGTCAACCAAACGATAATGTTGCTTATGGCCACCACCAATATGACGGGTTGTAATGCGACCATTATTATTACGCCCACCTGACTTACTCTTCTTTTCTAACAAAGCCTTATGCGGCTTACCTTTGTGCAAATCACTATTTACAACTCTAACCTGATGACGACGCCCAGGTGAAGTTGGTTTCATTTTTACTGTAGCCATACTTATGCCTCCGCACCTAGATCTAATGACGAACCTTCGGCCAACCTAACATAAGCCTTCTTCCAATTCTTACGCTTGCCTTGACGCTTACCGAACGCCTTAGCCTTACCTTTAACATTAACAGTTCTCACATCATCCACTTCAACTTCAAATAGAACCTGAACTGCTGATTTTATCTCTCGTTTAGTTGCACTAACCGACACTTTAAACACGTGTATATTTGACTCAGAAGCAGAAACTGCTTTTTCAGTAACATGCGGGCCGTAAACAACATGATACAAGCGTTCTTCATTGCTATTAAGCACACTCATGATAACCACTCCTGAATTTTCACAATTGCAGACTCAGTAACAACCACCTTATCATGTGCAACTAAGTTTACCGGATTCAAACCTGATATTGTCGAAACATCACAATTCGGAATATTTCGAATTGACAGAGAAACATTCTTATCCGACTCTTCACCGACCAACAATGCACTCTTTGTATCATACTTCTCTAACTGAGCAACCATTGATTTAGTCTTTGAATCTTTAACATCAAAACCATCAACGATAATCAAAGATTCAGATCTTGCCAATTCGGAAAATATTGAGCACATTGCAGCACGATACATTTTCTTATTTAGCTTTTGAGAATAATCACGTGGCCTAGCAGCAAACGTCACACCACCTTTCCGCCAAAGTGGCCCACGACTTGTACCTGCTCGTGCGCGACCCGTGCCTTTTTGATTCCAAGGCTTAGCACCACCACCACTTACATCCGATCGCGTCTTCTGCGCTTTTGTTCCTGCTCGACCTGCAGCCATATAAGCGACAACAGCCTGATGAACTAGCGTTTCATTGTAATCTTTAGCAAACACAGCGTCATCAAGAGCAATTGCTTTACCATCAATATTATTTAATTTCATTGCATCTAACCTTTAACTGCCGACTTCACAAGAACATTTCCACCACGAGCACCAGGCACAGCGCCCTTGACTAACAGTAAGTTCTTATCAAGATCAACTCGCACAACTGTTAAACTTTGCGTTGTCTGCTTTACAGCACCCATGTGACCGGACATTTTCTTCCCCTTAAATACACGACCAGGGGTTTGGTTTTGACCTATAGAACCAGGCGTTCTATGGTTAATGGAGTTACCATGCGTCGCATCTTTACCCGCAAAGTTATAGCGCTTTAACACTCCAGCAAAACCCTTTCCTATAGTTGTACCAGTAACATCAACCTTTTGACCTTCTTCAAAGATATCCAAGGTAATATCAGCACCCAACTTGTACTCATCAGTTGAATTAACTCTTGATTCTTTGGTAAATACGCCTGCTTCAACTGAAGCTTTCGCATAATGACCAGAACTTGGCTTATTAACCTTGGATGATTTCTTTACACCCACAGTTAATTGAATAGCCGAATAACCATCTGACTCAACCGTCTTAAGCTGAGAAATACGATTTGGTAACATCTGCAACACCGTTACAGGCATAGCACTACCTTCCTCATTATATATGCGGGTCATTCCAACTTTAGAACCCAGCAGACTGATTGCCATATGGCCACCTCATTAATCTTTAAATTCATACTCGCGATAAAAAACTACACAAGCCTTTAATAATTTACATTCATTTCTTTTTTACTTTCAATACAAGGCTTAACACCCATAAAGTGATTAGCAATCCAAAGAAAGGCGCGCATTATGCCAGATATTTTTACCTTATGGAACTTTATATTCATCTTTTATTCATTAATTATTAAGAATAAAAAAACAACATAGACACATAGTAAATCGATCTGTTTTTAACTTACCACCAACCTTTAAGTAAGCTTAATTTGCACATCAACACCGGTTGCAAGATCTAGCTTCATTAGCGCATCTACCGTTCTATCAGTAGGTTCCACGATATCCATTAAACGCTTATGAGTACGAATTTCATATTGATCTCTAGCATCCTTATTTACATGCGGAGACACCAAAATAGTAAATCGCTCCTTACGCGTAGGCAGCGGGATAGGACCTTTTACTCTTGCACCAGTCCTTTTTGCCGTTTCTACGATTTCGCTAGCAGAACGATCGATTAATTTATGATCGAATGATTTTAAACGAATCCGAATTTTTTGACCTGACATATTATTTACTCACTTAAATTAAATTTTATTGCATCCATAAGCACAAGTTATTTCACTCAACAATCTTAGCAACAACACCTGCACCAACCGTACGACCACCTTCACGGATCGCAAAACGCAAACCATCATCCATTGCTATCGGATTAATCAGTGTTACCACGATTTTTACATTATCACCTGGCATTACCATTTCTGTTCCTTCAGGCAAATCACAGGCTCCCGTAATATCAGTTGTTCTAAAATAGAACTGCGGACGATACCCATCGAAAAATGGTGTGTGACGACCACCCTCATCTTTTGACAATACATATACTTCTGCTTCAAATTTTGTATGCGGAGTAATCGATCCCGGCTTACAAAGAACCTGGCCACGCTCAACATCTTCACGTTTTGTACCACGAAGCAGAACACCAACATTATCACCCGCTTGACCTTCATCAAGCAATTTACGGAACATTTCAACACCCGTACAAGTAGATGTTTGCGTATCCTTGATCCCTACGATCTCAATATCATCACCTACGTGTACGATACCACGCTCAATACGACCAGTTACAACTGTCCCGCGTCCTGAAATCGAAAACACATCCTCAACAGGCATTAAATAATCACCATCTACTGCACGCTCTGGCTCAGGAATATATGTATCAAGCGCACTTACTAGCTCAACAATTTTTTCCACATACTTCTCATCACCTTCAAGCGCCTTAAGAGCAGAACCTGTAATAATAGGTGTATCATCACCTGGGAACTCGTACATATCCAATAGCTCACGCACTTCCATTTCTACAAGTTCAAGTAACTCTTCATCATCAACCATATCGGCTTTATTCATGAAAACCACGATATATGGAACACCAACCTGACGCGAGAGCAGGATATGCTCACGTGTTTGAGGCATCGGACCATCTGCTGCAGAAACAACAAGAATAGCACCATCCATCTGCGCAGCACCTGTAATCATATTCTTTACGTAATCAGCGTGACCCGGGCAATCTACATGAGCGTAGTGGCGTGTATCTGACTCATACTCCACGTGAGACGTAGAGATTGTGATACCACGTGCCTTTTCCTCTGGCGCATTATCAATTTCATCAAAGGCCTTAACTTCACCACCCATTTTTTCCGCCATTACTTTCGTAAGCGCGGCAGTTAAGGTTGTTTTCCCATGATCTACATGACCAATTGTACCCACGTTGACGTGGGGCTTATTACGCTCAAACTTTTCCTTGGACATGACTATCACCTCTTAACTGCCAAATATTTTGGCATTATTACACTTAGCTTACCAATTAAGCACTAACTAAAATTAACCATCGCATCAGCTACCAATTTTGGCACTTCCGCATATTTTAAAAACTCCATCGAATAACTTGCTCTACCTTGAGTGGCTGACCTCAAGGCTGTTGAATATCCAAACATTTCAGACAACGGAACTTCAGCACGGATAATTTTACCCGAAGGAGCCTCATCCATACCTTGAACAACACCACGACGACGCGTTAAATCACCCATGACATCACCCATATTATCTTCAGGAACAACCACCTCCACCTGCATAACAGGCTCCAAAATAGTTGGATCTGCCCCAAGTACCGCATTTCTAATCGCTAACGAACCCGCTACTTTAAATGACATTTCACTCGAATCAACATCATGATACGAACCATCAACCAAAGTAACTTTTACATCAACCAAAGGACATCCAGCAATGACACCGTTACTTAACTGCTCTTCCATACCACTATCAACTGCTGGAATATATTCCTTTAGCAATACACCATCCATTAGCGCATTTTCAAATTCATAGCCCGAGCCTTCTGATATAGGCTCAAGCTTAATTTTCACATGACCATAATGACTCTTACCGACAGTTTCACGAATAAATTTTCCCTCAGCCTCAACCGCTTTTCGGATACATTCTCGATATGAAACCTGTGGATTACCAACATTAGCCTCAACATCAAATTCACGCTTCATCCGATCAATTATAATATCCAGATGCAACTCACCCATCCCAGAAATTATCGTTTGTCCTGTATCCTCATCCGTACGCACTTTAAAGGTCGGATCTTCTTGCGCCAGCTTACTTAATGCTAATGACATTTTATCTTGATCAGCTGTGGTTTTTGGCTCAACCGCAACCGAAATTACAGGCTCTGGAAATTCCATTCGCTCCAAAATAATTGGATTAGACTTATCACACAAGGTATCACCCGTTGTAACATCTTTCAAACCAACTGCCGCAGCGATATCACCTGCCCGAACCTCTTTTACTTCTTCTCGCGAGTTAGAATGCATTTGCAAAATGCGCCCCACTCTTTCACGCTTGCCTTTTAATGGATTTAAAACCATCTCACCGGCTCTCAAAACTCCAGAATAGACCCTAAAAAAAGTCAACGTACCCACATAAGGATCCGTTGCAATCTTGAAAGCAAGCGAAGAAAAAGGCTCATCATCTGATGCTTTTCTCTCAATCTCTTTACCTGCATCAGAACCTTCATTTAAACTACCGGTTACTGCCGGCACATCTAATGGCGAAGGCAAATAGGAGACAATAGCATCCAGCATCGCCTGTACACCTTTATTCTTAAAGGCTGAACCACACAACGCTGGAATTATCTCTCCTGCCAGGGTACGAATACGAAGACCTTGATGAATTTGCTCAGCACTAAGATCACCCTCTTCTAAGTACGCATTCATTAAAACCTCATTAGCCTCTGCAGCAGCTTCAACCATTACCTCACGCCACCGTTCTGCCTCGAATTGCAATTCAACTGGAATATCCGTCAAAGTATAAGAAACACCCTTATCCTCATCGCTCCAGTCAATTGCCTTCATCTGTATCAGGTCAACGACACCTTTAAACTCATCTTCTGCGCCAATAGCGATTTGTAAAGGCACAGGGTTTGCACCTAATCGTTCTCGCATTTGATCTAGAACTCGTAAAAAGTCAGCACCAATACGATCCATCTTATTAACAAATGCAATACGCGGAACTTGATATTTATTAGCTTGCCGCCAAACTGTTTCAGATTGCGGCTCAACACCACCAACCGCACAGAAAACTGCCACAGCACCATCTAAAACTCTCAGCGAACGCTCCACTTCTATGGTGAAGTCTACATGACCCGGTGTATCGATAATATTAACTCGATGTTGATCAAATTGTTTACTCATACCCTCCCAGAAACAGGTAGTTGCTGCCGAGGTTATAGTAATTCCGCGTTCCTGCTCCTGCTCCATCCAGTCCATGGTTGCAGCACCATCATGTACCTCACCTATCTTGTGAGAAACACCTGTATAGAACAAAACACGTTCTGTGGTGGTCGTCTTGCCTGCATCGATATGCGCCATTATTCCGACATTGCGATACCGATCAAGTGGAGTTATACGAGCCACAATATTTCCTTATTTCTAACTTCCTATGCTCAAACTACCAACGGAAGTGAGCAAACGCCTTATTAGCTTCTGCCATTTTATGCGTATCTTCACGCTTCTTTACAGCTGAACCACGTTTCTCTGCAGCATCCATAAGCTCTCCTGCGAGCTTAAGTGCCATTGATTTTTCACCACGCTTACGCGCCGCCTCAACCAGCCAACGCATAGCCAAGGCATTTTGACGAGAAGCACGAACTTCCACAGGAACTTGATAGGTTGCGCCACCAACTCTTCGAGATTTAACCTCTACTGAAGGCCTAACGTTATCTAATGCAGCATCAAGAATCTCCATCCCATCGTTACCTTTCTTTGATGCTATTTCATCAAGTGCAACATATACCACTTTTTCAGCAATCGATTTCTTACCATCCTTCATAATGGTATTAATAAACTTTGCTAAAACCAAACTTCCAAATTTAGGATCTGGAAGGATGATACGTTTCGGGACTTCTCTTCTTCTTGGCATAAACTACTCTCTTAATTTTGTTTACTATTATTCAACAATACATCTACGACTTAAGTTAAGACTTAGGACGCTTAGCACCATACTTTGAACGACCCTGACGACGCTCTTGCACACCTTGCGTATCTAACGAACCACGAACTACATGATAACGTACACCCGGCAAATCTTTCACACGACCACCACGAATCAATACTACGGAGTGCTCCTGTAGATTATGACCTTCACCACCAATATAACTACTGACTTCAAAACCATTCGTTAATCGAACACGAGCAACTTTACGCATTGCTGAGTTCGGCTTTTTTGGTGTCGTTGTATATACGCGCGTACATACACCACGTCTTTGCGGACACGCTTCCAAAGCAGGTACATTACTTTTTTCTGCTTTACGCTTTCGCGGCTTACGCACCAACTGATTAATAGTAGACATTAAAAATGTTCTCCAACTCGTATTTTCGATCCAAGACCTTTCAATCAAAAAGTCTTGGCACAATTAACAACTGTCACCGTGATAAAGGCGCGGAATTCTATTACCGCAACGCTATCATGTCAAACAGTACTTTACTTTAAAGCAAATTTTCTTTAAAAAAGAATGTTGCCTTAAACACTCACTAAGACCTTCCTATTCGCCAGCAGGTACTTCTGGCTCTTTTGCTTGTTCTGCTTCGGCTTTCATTTTTTCAGACTCTGCAGCTAACGCATCAAGCTGATCTTGCATTTCTTGCTGTTTACGACGACGCTCTAAATGATGCTTAAAACCCGTTCCCGCTGGAATCAAGCGACCAACGATTACATTTTCTTTAAGCCCGAGTAAGTCATCTCGTGCTCCACGAACCGAAGCTTCTGTCAAGACACGCGTTGTCTCTTGGAATGATGCAGCAGAAATAAACGAATCGGTAACAAGCGAGGCCTTGGTTATACCTAGCAAGATTCGATCATAAGTAGCAGGTAATTTCCCCTGTGCAATTAACTTCTCATTCTCCTCTTCAACCGCCCAATGATCAAGTTGCTCC
This sequence comes from Thiotrichaceae bacterium, assembly GCA_026989145.1. GTDB lineage: Bacteria > Pseudomonadota > Gammaproteobacteria > Thiotrichales > Thiotrichaceae > Cocleimonas. The sequence continues at coordinate 723 of JALSJU010000063.1, read as the reverse complement.
CCCTTCAGCATGCGACTATCACCCGAAGTCAGAATAACTACTTTTCGCATCATTTGACGGGTGATAATTTCAATATGCTTATCATTGATTCCTACACCTTGTAAACGATAGACCTCCTGCACTTCTTTTACCAAGTGCTCAGCTAACACAACCGGGCCTAATAATCTCAAAATATCATGTGAACTTGGCTCACCATCAGCGATCATCTCACCTTTTTCTACTTTCTCACCTTCAAAAACATCAAGGTTACGCCACTTAGGTATTAGCACTTCGTAGTGATCACCTTTTTCTGGCGTTATTACAATTCGCTTTTTACCTTTTGTTTCCCTACCCCAAGAGAAGGTACCTGAGATTTCAGCCAAGATTGCTGGCTGCTTTGGCTTACGCGCTTCAAACATATCAGCTACGCGTGGCAAACCACCGGTAATATCACGCGTCTTAGATGACTCCTGCGCTAAGCGAGCCAAAACATCACCTACCGCAACTTTTGAGCCCGCAGTTAAGCCAACAACAGCTCCACCAGCTAAAGGATATTGAACAGGAATTTCAGTGTTATCAAAGAACAGTACTTCACCTTTATCATCCAACAAACGAATCATTGGGTTAAGATCTTTTGAACCCGCTCCACGAGCTGCAGGGTCTGTCACAACCGTTGAACTCAACCCCGTCACCTCATCGATCTGGGTATTAATAGTTTGCCCATCGAGGAAATCTACAAAATCA
>JALSJU010000062.1 GCA_026989145.1 Thiotrichaceae bacterium | reverse complement strand
TTAAACCGGACGTGATTATCAACTCAGCCGCCTATACTGCGGTTGATAAAGCGGAAGAAGAGCCTGCTTTAGCGAAAGCCATAAATACCACGGGGGCTGCTAACCTTGCACAAGCCTGTAAGGATGCTTCTTCACAAGGTCAGCACATTCAGTTTATGCAAATTTCAACTGACTTTGTGTTTGATGGCAAAGGCTACACGCCCTACCCTGTTGATGCACTGGCAGAACCAGAAGGCATGTATGGCATCACCAAACATAAAGGTGACCTGCTGGTACAACAAATACTCGGTGAGGAAGCATTTATTATCCGCACCTCTTGGCTTTATTCATCTCATGGTAATAACTTTGTAAAAACGATGTTACGCTTTATGGCCGAACGCGAAGAGCTGGGGATTATTGCGGATCAAATTGGCACACCGACTTGGGCAAATTCTTTAGCAAATGCTGTTTGGCAGGGCGTTGAAAAAAACATTACCGGCATTCACCATTGGAGTGATGCCGGTGTTGCCAGTTGGTATGATTTTGCATATGCGATTATGGAAGAAGGCGTTACACTGGGCTTACTTGATAACACTATTCGCATAAAGCCCATCACCACGACAGATTATCCCACACCTGCTAGCAGACCTTGCTATAGCGTGATGGATAAAACAAGCACATGGCAAGCGCTAGATTTTAAAAGCGAACATTGGCGTGTAGCATTAAGACAAATGTTAATTGAATTAAAAGAGAATGAAGAAAATGCGTAGATTACTCGTAACAGGCGGTGCTGGTTTTATTGGTGCTAATTTTGTTTATTACTGGATGCGAAACTACCCAGAAGATCACATGGTAGTTCTTGACGCACTAACCTACGCGGGAAATGAACCCAGCTTAGATGCGCTCAAAGACAAGCCTAATTTCAAGTTTGTAAAAGGCAGTATTGCCGACCAAGCTTTAGTTGAAAAACTACTGGTTGATGAGGATTTAGATACGATTGTAAACTTTGCCGCTGAAAGCCATGTTGATCGCTCAATTTCAGGACCTGATATTTTCTTAGAAACCAATATCATCGGCACACATAATATTTTAAAAGCCGCTCGTAAAGTCTGGATTGAAAATAAACACACTGCCAAACCTAATCATCGTTTTCACCATGTCTCGACCGATGAGGTTTATGGTGAGCTGGATGATGACTCACCAGGGTTTACCGAAGAGCATGTGTATGCGCCAAACTCGCCCTATTCTGCCAGCAAAGCATCTTCTGATCATATCGTGCGCGCTTATCATCACACCTTTGGATTAAATGTAAGTACTACCAATTGCTCTAATAATTACGGGCCTTATCAATACCCAGAAAAATTAATCCCTTTATTTTTAACCAATATTTTACGCAATAAAGCCCTACCTGTTTATGGCACCGGTAAAAATGTACGCGACTGGTTATATGTGGATGACCATGCAAAAGGCGTCGACCTGATTCTAAACAGCGATAAGGTCGGTGAAATTTATAATATCGGCGGTAATAATGAATGGAATAATATGGATATTATTCATTTATTATGTGAGTCGATGGATAAGCGTTTCGCAGAAAACCCTGAGTTAGCTAAACAATATCCAGAAGCCGCGCCTGCTAATGGTAAAAAATCGTCTGACCTTATTACGTTTGTGGAAGACAGAGCCGGCCATGATTGGCGTTATGCCATTGATGCCAGTAAATTTAGAAAAGAGCTGGGGTACGAACCCGATGAAACCTTTGAAACAGGCATTCAAAAGACAATTGATTGGTATTTAGATAATGAAGCGTGGTGGCGACCGCTGTTGATTTCATAATTTCTTATCACTTCTCACCAGTAATTAGCCATAAACAAGCATGTAAGGCAAAAGGTAATTATTCTTATATAAGGGATTGATTATTGATTGTTTACCTACTACTATGCTCAGCAGTGTGATTAAAAATCATACACATTTTTTGGGCATGGATAGTCTTACTATAATCACTTATGAATGATAAAAACCAGTCGGCCAACACCGAAAGAGATGATGACGATATAGATCTGTTAGAACTTGTATTTACCGCTTTACAAGGGAAGTGGACTATTCTAGCTTTTACCTTAATCACTACCTTACTCGCTTTTTTATACGCTTTTGGTAAACCTACCGTATACAAAGCAGATGCATTACTACGTGTCGAAGACTCAAAGGCAAGTATTCCTGGCCTTGAAGATTTAGCAGGCTTAACCGGCGACGACACCTCAGTTGGCACTGAGCTTGAACTCATCAAGTCAAGACGGAATCTATTTAAAGCGGTTACCGCACTAAAACTGGATATAGAAGCCAAACCTAAAAGAATACCGTTATTAGGGCATTTTTATGAAGTATTCTTTAGTAGCGATGCCAGTAAAAAACCCCCACTCATATGGGATAAGCTTGATTCTTGGGTTCAAACCTACGCTTGGGGAAATGAAAAAATCCAAGTCGATCGCTTAAAAGTCCCAAGTGAACTTTTAAGAAAACCACTTACGCTGGTTATCACTGAAAAAAATAAATACGAAATATTTTATAAAGAAGAGTCTCTATTAA
>JALSJU010000061.1 GCA_026989145.1 Thiotrichaceae bacterium | reverse complement strand
TGAAATCACCTTGTTTGATAGCAATGGAAAAAAACTTGTTAGTAACGATGATAGGGATTTAACAAAAAACGAGAGTTACTCTGAAATCAGTCAAGACTCCCTTCCTGCTGGTCTCTATTACGTTAAAATAAATGGTTATAAGAATAATACACCTGTAAAAGAATACCAACTCACTCTAACAGTGCTTCCTGAGGGTTCAAATAAAAACCAAGACTCAAAGAAAAGTGCTAAAGGCAGCTTACACTGGTCACTTCTCTTAGTACTCTTTTTTAGTCTTTCTTTTAAAAGAAAGCTCAGCTCTCAAAATAATTGAACTAAGCCATTAGTCTACGCTCTACCCTATTATACTAATTATTATTAATCAGGGGTTACAAAGACGCAAATGAGCAAACTCAGTTTTACCGATGCCCGCCACTTAGTCACACGTACTGGGCTAGGTGCTGAATGGGAAACTATCGAACGCTTTCAACAGTTAACTCGCCAACAGGCTATTGCCCATCTATTACAAAATCGTGACAATCAGCTGCCTCGCACGCCTTCTATGAGTCCTTGGAGTAGAACGGTTAGCTTAATGGGCAATATGCGACGTAAAAAAATGGTAAAACGCATCTCACGGGTTGAAGGGAAAAAACTGCAAGACTGGTGGGTTAAGCATCTCGTTGATACACGTTCGCCTTTTTTAGAGCGTATGACCTTATTTTGGCACAATCACTTCCCTTCTTCGATACAAAAAACGCAACAAGCCAGCATGTTGCACCAGCAGAATTTATTATTTCGCAAACATGCTTTTGGCAACTTTGGAGAGATGCTTCATCGTGTTGCTAAAGACCCCGCCATGCTGGTCTACTTAGATGGCTATGTCAGCACTAAAGAAGAGCCCAATGAAAATTTTTCGCGTGAGTTATTGGAGCTTTTCACGCTCGGCTTAGGTAATTATAGCGAAGCCGATATGCGCGAAGCATCACGTGCATTTACAGGCTGGGGGCTTGATAACCGCACTGGCCAATTTGTAAACCGTGCGCAAGATCATGATAACGACTCTAAAACCTTCCTTGGAAAACGTGGTAACTTCAAAGGTGAAGATATTATCAATATCTTACTCAAACACCCAAAAACTGCTGAGACGATTGCAACTAAGATGTGGCATGAGTTTATTACCCTCTCCCCGCCCAAACCCGCTGTGATAAAACAATGGGCGCAAGTATTTAGGGGATCCAATTATAATATCTCAACCCTGCTCTCGGCAGTTTTGAATAGCCCTGACTTCTGGGCAAAACACAACCGTGGTGCACTGATAAAGTCCCCCATCGACCTTACAATAGGTACGCTACGCACCTTACCCTACTCATCCGCTCATACCGATTTGGCACATAATTTAAATATTATGGGCCAAGCCGTTTTTGCCCACCCTAGCGTAAAAGGATGGGATGGTGGAACAAGTTGGATAAGCACACAGTCATTGTTACGACGTAACTCAATGATGAACAATCTCACTAAGGGCAACTTAAATGAGCACAAATATAAAGGTCGGGTTGCGCAACAACTACCAGATATTAAGCCTACACACATGCGAGATTGGTTATTAGCCATCGCACCATTACAAACACCACCAAAAAAACCAGGCAAGCAACGCTTGGCGCGTGCGTTAGTTTTAGACCCTGCTTACCAAGTAAACTAAAAAGAGACCTAGGATAATAACAATGTCAAAAATGAATCGTAGAGATTTTCTAAAATATGCAGGTTTTATCACAGCAGCTGGCGCAGCACCACTACTCACGCCAGAACTACTTTGGGGTGCGGGTAGCAGACAGCGTATTGTCGTTTTAGTTGAACTCAAAGGAGGCAATGATGGATTTAATACCTTAGTGCCTTTCAAGGACGAGCTGTATTATAAATACCGTCCACGCATTGCAATACAACAGCGCCAAGTGCTGAGTTTAAATGATGAGATGGGGCTACACCCACGCATGAAAGCGTTAATGCCATTATGGAATTCAGGGCAAATGGCCTGGGTACAAGGGGTTGGCTACCCGCACCCTATTCTGTCACATTTTCGCTCAATGGATATTTGGGATTCAGCATCTAATACCAATCAATACCTAGAAGATGGCTGGCTAACACAAGTCTTACCACGCTTTAAACAAGGTTTGCACGGCGTGGCTCTTAATAAAGGTCAGGCTGAACTTGGCCCCTTACAAAGCCCACAGCTAAATGCGGTTACGATGCAAGATCCGCGTAATTTTTTAAGCCAAATTAGGCGTATTCATGATGTCACACCCAGTCGAGCAACTCCTGCTATTGCTCACGTCAGTCAAATACAGCACCAGCTTTTTAGTGCCGGAAAACAAATTGCTACAAAAATGGGAAAAAGCCCGAAACGCGCTGGCGTAGGGTTTTCAAAAGGCGTATTGGGTCATAGCCTTGAATCGGTTGCTGAAATGATTATTAACGGTATTGACGCGCCAGTTTACAAGGTTACTCAGGATGGTTTTGATACGCACTCAGGGCAACGAGGCGCGCAAGACAATGGATTGTACCAACTGGCTAACGGCCTCGCTTCATTCCAAAAATCAATGCAACATGCAGGCAGATGGGATGATATTTTAGTCATGACCTATTCTGAGTTTGGTCGCCGTGCGAAAGAAAACCGAGGAGGTGGCACCGATCATGGTACTGCCTCATCGCAGTTAATTCTAGGCGGAAAGGTAAAAGGTGGCATTTACGGTAAACACCCTGACTTTTCCAAACTTGATGCCAATGGCAATGTACAACACACGACGGACTTCAGAGCAATTTACGGCACACTCGCACAACGCTGGTGGGGACAAAAAAACCCCTGGGCTGGTCACTCGACACTACCCTTTGTTTAGCTCACGACCTCAACGTTCACAGCTCCCCTCACTGAGTTAGTGAGTATTACCTCGTCCGCTTTTAATAAGTCATCTAAGCTCACATATTTTTCTTCTACATTCATCTGCTGAATAAAGTTCTGACGCTCAATGCCATTTAAAATACCTGCCGTGATTGGTGGTGTAAAATACTGACCCGCTATTTTGATAAAAACATTATGCCGGCTTGCTTCTGCTAATTGTTCTTTTTCATTAAAAAACAAAACATCATAAAAGCCCCCCTGCTCGGCTTTTTCGTAAGCCAAGTTATAGTGTTCTCGTTTGGAGGTCTTATGGTATTGAAATACTGAGCTAGATTGCACCCTTTTATCGCTGATAATAATTTTTTCAATCGATTCTGAGTTGCTTTCAATAAACTCATGGCTTACGTTTATTTCTCCAGCTTGTGATACGGTCAACCTGATTTTACAATCTTTATGGTCAGCCTTATTAGTGCTTAACACCTTTTTATAGTCTTCAAGTTGACTTTCAAGTTCATCACGCTTTATTTCAAAGCCAAAATAATCAGCGGATAACATGATTCGCTTTAAGTGCTGGTTTAGATGGTTAAACTGATGGTTTTTTGCGTTAAACCTAAACGCTTCAATTAAATAAAAACGTTTATTAACCTGCCTCAGAAAGTTCGCTTTTAACAAACATTCTTCATATTCATCATATGCATCACTTTGATAGACAATACCGCTGCCAATACCCATTTCACAGCTTTTATTGCTAGCCTCATCACTCGCATCATTCCCTTTTGAATCGGTATCATGAATCACAATTGTACGAATCGGTACATTGAAATGAAAGTCATCATTCGGCATCAAGTAACCAATAGCTCCCGTATAAATACCTCGCGCCTCAGTTTCTAAATCATTGATAATTTCCATGGTTCTAATTTTTGGCGCGCCTGTTATAGAACCACAAGGAAATAGTGCTGTTAAAATATCAGTGAAATTCAACCCTCTTTTTAACGTGCCCTTCACTGTTGAGATCATCTGATGAATGCTTTTGAAAGTCTGCACCTGAAAGAGATTGTTAACGCGAACACTGCCAATCTCACAAATTCGACTAAAATCATTGCGAATCAAATCAACAATCATCACATTTTCAGATAGAGTTTTAGAATCCTCTTTTAAAAATTTAATAATCGCATCGTCTTCTTTTTTATTAGCACCTCGTTTAGCAGTGCCTTTCATGGGTTTTGAGATTAAGGTTTGCTTGTTTTTATACACAAACAACTCTGGGGACAAAGATATAATTTTTGATTCAGGAAAATTTAATAAAGCCCCAAACTCTACCGGTTGTGTTTGGCGCAAGGCCTGATACAACAATACATTATCGCCTTGAAGTTTAAAGTTGTATTTTAGGGTATAGTTAATTTGGTAAGTATCACCTTCTTCTATATATTTTTTTATTGTGTTTATAGTCTTAATATAACTTTGTTTCGATGTATTTAAACGTAAGTCATGTATGCTTAAGGCTGATTCAGGAAAAAGGCTTCTATCATTAAACAACGCATCTAATGCTTCCCTAGTGGGATAATATAATTCTGTAAACGCAATAAAATACAATAGTGGTTGACCATTCTTATCCTGAAACGTATTCGGAATAATTTTATCAATAAAGTGATAACCCGCTTCATAGCTTAAGTAACCACATAGATAGAACCCTTCTTGCTTTAATGCTTCTATCCTTTCCAAAGCATTGGCTATCTCACCTTCTTTCCGAGCAATAACCACTTCATACGGTTTTAAAAAAAGTAAATTATTAGCCTTTGCTGCGGTTGATTTTGAATCCTCCAACAGTGCATAAGTCTCGGAGTTTTTAATTACGGTAGAAAGTAAGTCGGTTAAATCAAGCATAGACGGACTATATCAAAAAAGAAAAATACTAAGCGGATTAACTGATGCTAAACAATAAAAAACCAATTATCTGCTAAAACCTCTCGATTAATCTTTATATCAGGACTACTCTACTTACTGTTAGGATTTAGCTATTAAGAACCATCTAAATTACTTAATATTTAGACATTACTTAATAATTACAATATGAAGAAACAATGAATACGACAAGCCCCAAAACAATGCTCTTTACCCAGTCAGGGTTTACAAGCAAAGAATATAAGCTGAAAAGTGATGCTCATACTATCAGTCACTTAAGCGTATCTGAGGCTTCAATGAGTCGGGCTACATCCGAAAGATTTCCTTTAGATATGATTGAAGCAAACCCGCAGCTTGCGAACAAAATAGACCCACAACTAATAACTGCCGCGCTAGTTAGTGCGTTGGCCACTGTCGTCTTTTTTACACTTTCAGCTACAACCAGTATAACCATGCTAAGCTTTTTTGCAGGGGCTTTTTTATTAAGCACTATCGCTACTATCGCTATCGGCATACGTAAGAAGGTACGTAGTTATACTTATTTCTATGCGGGCTCAAACACACCTATGTTTACCTTAACAAGCACGCAATCAGATAAAGATCAGCTTGAATTATTCGTAAATAATCTCAATAACTCCATTAAAGACTCAATAGCAAACAGCAAAAGCATGGAAATGGTTGAGCCTACAAAACCATCACTAAAAAAAGCACAATCTACGAATACCGAAGAGCAAGAGTATCTAGCTTACACCTATCATTTAGACTTTCTATTTGCCAGTGGCTTGATTGACAATGAAAGCTACTTAAAAGTTGGTCACAACATTTCTGAAAGAGTATTTGCTAAAAAACAATCAACTGAGCACACCTTAGAAACAACCAACACCTCGAACATTATTAACTTCCCGCGCTAAAATCTATTCGGGCAAGGGGCTTGCCTTAGAAACAAAAAAACCACGTCAATAGGCGTGGTTTTTTTGTTTCTAACTATAGTCTATCTTTAACTAGCTTTGCGACTCACCAATTATCAAATGTACTCGCTTACGCAGGTACATATAATAAAGAATAGGTATCACTACCAAGGTCAACATAGTAGACACCAAAATACCAGAAATAAGTGCAATAGCTAAACCACCAAAGATAGGATCATCAATAATAAAGAATGCACCCAGCATCGCTGCTATTGCCGTCAATATAATGGGCATAGCACGTACCGCACTGGAATTTATAATCGCCTCTTTTAATTCCACTCCTGACCTTAATTGCTCATTGATAAAATCCACCAACAAAATCGAGTTTCGAACAATAATACCCGCCAAAGCTATCATTCCGATCATTGATGTTGCCGTAAACTGCTGCCCCATTAACCAATGGGCTGGTAATACGCCAATAATGGTTAGCGGAATCGGCGACATAATTACTAACGGCACCATATAAGAGCGGAATTGAGCAACAATTAATAAGAAAATAATCAGCATACCAACACTATAAGCGATACCCATATCACGGAATGTTTCAAAGGTAATCTGCCATTCGCCATCCCACTTTATACCGAAAAAGTAAGGGTCATCTGGTGGGCTAAAGTAGTGTTGTTTTACCTCTCTGCCATACTCTTCCAACGGTAAATCTTCTATCGCTGCTGATATATCAAACATGCCATATAAAGGACTATCAATATCACCAATCATGTCACCCATTACATATACAACTGGTAATAAGTCCTTATGATTAATTGAGTATTCACGTTTGTTTTCTTTGATCTCTACTAGCTCAGACATGGGTATTAACGCCCCTGCACGGCTACGCACCCGTAAGGCTAAAACAGACTCTATTTTATCTTTGTTTGCAACAGGGAACTCTAAACGAATAGGAACAGCATACTTAAGGTTTTTGCCATGTAAGTACACCACATCTTCCCCACCTAATACCGTACTAATCGATTGTGTAATAAGCTGTTGAGAGACTCCCAGTATTGCAGCTTTTTGACGATCAACCTTAATGAGTAAGCGTTTTTGTTGTGCCTCTGCGCTATCATCGACATCCGCTATATTCGGCGTTTGTTCATAGAGTTCACGTACTTTCTTAGCTACTTTTATTTGACCATCATGATCTAAACCATAAATCTCGGCCACTATAGGTGACATCACAGGAGGGCCTGGAGGTACCTCGACAACCTTTACATTAGCATTATGCTTAATGGCAATATCTTTTAACATCAAGCGAACCGCTTGGGCAATCTCATGGCTTTTACGATCACGGTCATGCTTATCAATAAGGTTAACTTGAATATCACCCACGTTAGAACCTTTGCGAAGGTAGTATTGACGAACTAGACCGTTAAAATTTATCGGGGCTGCTGTGCCTGCGTAAATTTGATAATCGCTAATTTCTTCTACATCTTTAATTTTATAAGAAAGCTCATTTAACACTCGAGAGGTTTGCTCTAAGGTTGTCCCTTCTGGCATATCTAATACAATTTGAAATTCTGATTTATTATCAAATGGCAACATTTTTAAAATAACCGCTTTAAACGGAAACGCCATTGAAACTGACGCTGCTATCAAAAGTGGGATCGCCACCCAAAGCAACAATGAACGCCATAAGCCACCCCGATCACCTAAGAAAGGACCTAAAACTTTATTAAAGAACCGCTTGGTTTTAGTCTCTTCCGTTTCATCATGATGATGTTTGCTAAAATCCACATTGCCTAGTACCTTGTTGGTCATCCAAGGAGTAATAACATAGGCCACCCCTAATGATAGCAGCATTCCCATACTGGCATTAATAGGTATTGGGCTCATATACGGCCCCATCAAACCGGTGACAAATGCCATTGGTAGCAAGGCAGCGATAACAGCAAAAGTTGCTAGAATTGTTGGCCCGCCTACTTCATCAACAGCTATCGGGATTGCATCTACCAGCTTTCTCCCTCCTAACACCATATGCCGGTGAATATTTTCGACCACCACTATCGCATCATCAACCAATATTCCAATCGAAAAAATCAACGCAAATAAGGAAACTCGGTTCAACGTAAAACCATAAGCCCATGAGGCAAATAAGGTTAAAGCTAGTGTTATAACAACGGCTGTACCCACGATAAATGCCTCGCGTAAGCCAAGCGCTATCCAAATTAGAATCGATACTGCAATCGTTTCAATGATTAATTTATGGATTAATTTATCTGACTTTGCTTTCGCAGTAGCACCATAGTTACGTGTTACCGATACATTAACGCCATCAGGAATAAAAGTACCTTTTAGTTGTTCAATCCGCTTAATCACGTTATCAGAGACTTCAACTGCATTGATGCTAGGTTGCTTTGCAATAGCGATAGTTACAGCTGGTGAGCTAATTCCAGGCTTTAAACCAATATGCTCAGCACCTTTAGTGGTACCAAAGCTCACGTAACTTTCAGCTGAATCTGCACCTTGGCGAACCGTTGCCACATCTCGTAAGAAAATGGGCTTACCGTTAAATACACCCACAACAAGATCACTGACATCATCTTCATTACTCAGAAAAGTACCAGATACAACCTGAATTTCTTCATTATTATCAACAAGAGATACTGCATCCGTTGCGGCACTACTTGCCATTAAAGAATTTCGTAAATCATCTAAAGCAATGTTGTAACCTGCCAACTTTGTACTATCTATTAATACATGCATTACACGCTTACTAGAACCCACGGTATATACATCACGTGTACCAGGAACACGCTTGATTTCAGACTCAATAGCATGAGCTACTTGGGAAAGCTCATAACCACCACGCGCTTCATCTTCTGTCCATAGGGTCAAGGTTACAATCGGTACATCATCAATTCCTTTCGGCTTGATTAAGGGATAACCTACACCAAGCTTTTGTGGCAACCAATCTTGGTTTGAGGCAACCTTATTATATAAGCGCACCAGAGCTTCCGTACGATTTAGCCCCACTTTGTACTGCACAGTGATTAAGGACATCCCTGGCATTGAGGTTGAGTAGATATGTTTAATGCCAGATATTTCAGACAATACTTGTTCGGCAGGTGTACTGACTAAATTTTCTACATCTTTTGCACTAGCACCAGGAAAAGGGATAAAGATATTAGCAAAAGTAACATTGATCTGGGGATCTTCTTCGCGAGGTGTAACCATCACTGCAAAAAAACCCAACAATAGTGCAACTAATGCAATTAACGGAGTAATTTCAGTTAATAAAAACTTTTTTGCTATCGCTCCTGATATGCCTAACTTTGGCTCATCGTGTTGGCTGCTCATTTTTCTTCTCCTTGCTTTTCAACAGCGGCCTCTTCTGCGGAGTTCTCTTCGATGCTTTCCTGTGTATTATTTTTCTCATGCTGTTCTTTCAAATATACAGCAGCATGAACGGGGTCAAGCGCGATGGTTTCGCCTTCATTTAAACCCGCAAGAATACGTATTTTGCCATCGCCAGTCTCAGACCCTAGCTTCACTTGACGCATTGAAGGCACACCCTTTGCATCAATTACATAAATCCCTGTCACCTCACTTCGATAAGCAATTGCTGTTGTTGGTACCACCAAATGTTTTTCTTTACCAACTTCCAAGCCTATTTTAACAAACATACCTGGAAATAGTCCTTTAACAGAAGAGTTTAAATTTAATCGAACTTTAAAAGCATTGGTTAATGGGTCAGCATACGGGAAGAATGTCAAATCAGTGGTAGGAAAACCAACATTATCACCATCAACAAAAAGCTTTGCAGATTTATGCTCGCGGATTTTATTAAATAACCGCTGCGGGATGTTCGCAACAGCACGCATTTCTTGCAACGAAATACCCGTCATAATAGGAGTTCCTGGTGATACAACCTCCCCTAGTTCAACGTGACGCTCAACCACAATACCACTATAGGGGGCAATGATTTCGGTGTAGCCAAGTTGTTGACCTGCTTTTGAAAGATTTGCTTTAGAAGAACTCAAAGCTGCTCTAGCTGAAGCTAGGTTAGCTTTTGATGAGGTTAAAGCAGCTTTTGCAGAGTTTAATCGTGATACTGCTGCTACTCGACTCGCCTCTGCTGACTGTTGGCTCGCCTTAGCTGACTCAACACGAGCTAAAGCTGAACGCATGGTGGCTTCAGCTTGTTCGAATTGAGATTTTGTTAAAATACGTTTTGCATACAAACCCTTAACTCGATCAAACTCAGAACGTGCAGCGGCATAATTTGCTTGTGCCTCTTTAGCTGACGCTTTAGCTTGCGCGATAGCTGCTGCTGAACGTGCAATCGTTGCCTTTGCCTCATTCATACTAGCGACTGCACCGCTAATGGAAGCGTTAGCGCCACTTACTGAAGCCTTCGCCTGACCAACGCCTGCTTTAGCTTCTAACACACCTGACTTCTGATTTTGAGAAGAGATTCGCGCTATTAACCCCCCTTTTTTAACCGTATCACCAATATCATAACCTAACTTACTAATCACACCTGCCGTCTGTGCTGACACAGTACTTTTATTAACAGCTTCGATTTGGCCATCCAGAATTTGATAATCAACGACCTCTTCAAGCTTTGCTATGCCCGTATCTAAGCTAGCAATCTCTGCATTTAAGACAAAAGGTAGCGTGGCTACGATGAAGATACTTAAGGATGACAGCCTTTTAAAGTGATTCATGCTAAAATTCCCTTGTAAGAATAAATTAATAATTGATAGTCTATCATGTAATATTAGAGTTTTCTAATATTGATTTTGGTCAATATATATAATCATAACCATCATACTAATAGACGTTGCATTTAGGAATAAGAATAATGAAAAAACCTACAATAATCATGCTAAGCATCCTAGCTATAACTTTTTCAGTCACCAGTATTCAAGCTAAAATATATAAATGGACAGATGCTAATGGCGCTGTTCATTATTCTGCAACCCCTCCAAAATCAAATAAAAAATCTAAAATTGACGTTAAAGATATTGAAGACAAAATTCGTTTTGCTGCAGGCAGACCTCGCACGAGTAACAGCAATCAAACGATTGAAGGCCCCGTGGCAGAAAGTGAAAATAAAAAAGAGTCAGATAAACTTGCCCCCCCAAGCGCAAAACTCATCAAATACTGTAAGTCACAACGTTCAAACCTAAAAAAACTAAAAGATAACTTTAATACTACTTGGGTTTCAGCAAGTGGGAAAAAATCATTGCTTTCACAAAAACAACGCAAAGAGAAAGTAAAAGAAATTAGAAAAAGTATCTCGACAGAGTGTATTGGTGTTTAAGGTTTTTGATTAAATCAATTATAATCATGAATCAGTGACTTCACTACTGCACTGTACGCAAGCTATTGATTCATCAAGAGTTTAAAAATACCGGCTTAACCTATGGGTAAAGCTACGATTTTTTAAAATCTCTTGCTAAACCAAAATATTACGCCCTATTAACCACATTGAAGTCGCGGATTCAGGTTAATGTTTAAAACAGACTCTGTAAGAATCTGATAATATCCCTGATAGTTTTTTATTATTTGAGGCTTGCTCAAGTTAGTGTTGAAAGAATACTATTCGTGCAATAGTCTCTATCTAATTCTATGGGGTGAGCATGTCTGAGATGACTATTTTTTGGCACGATTACGAAACGTGGGGGGTCGACCCACGCCGTGATCGCGCCGCACAATTTGCTGGTATTCGTACCAATCTTGATTTAGAAGCTGTTGGGGAGCCAGTAATGTTTTACTGCAAGCCGACAACAGACTTCCTACCCCACCCTGATGCTGTTCGAATTACTGGAATCACCCCCCAATTAACTCAGCAAAAAGGTATTATTGAAGCTGAGTTTTTTGGCCGTATTCAAGAGGTATTCTCCGTTCCTGGTACCTGCGGCGCTGGTTATAATAGTATTCGCTTTGATGATGAAGTGACTCGCTTTGGCTTTTATCGTAACTTTATCGACCCTTACGCACGTGAGTGGCAAAACGGCAATAATCGTTGGGATATTCTTGACTTAGTGCGTATGACCTATGCCCTGCGTCCCGAAGGCATCAACTGGCCGACACGACAAGATGATAACGATATTGAAGTAGCAAGCTTTCGACTGGAGCATTTAACCGAAGCCAACGGTATTGAACAAGCAGGTGCGCATGATGCGTTAGTTGATGTTAAGGCTACCATCGACATTGCTCGGCTCATAAAAAAACACCAGCCCAAGCTTTACAACTATTTTTTCAATTTACGTATTAAAAGTAATGTAGCTCCTTTACTCAACACCCATGTAGACCTAAGCGAACGTAAAGTCATGCTACATATTTCTGGTATGTTTCCTGCGTCTCAAGGTTGTTTATCCCCCATCCTTCCCTTACTGGTTCACCCCATTAATAAAAATGAAATACTCTGTTATGACTTACGCCACGACCCTAGCGCCATGTTAGCGATGAGTGTCGATGAAATCATTGACAACCTATACAAACCGAGGGCTGAACGAAATGAGAATCATCAGCATATTGCGCTCAAAGGAATACATATTAATAAATCCCCTGCTATCGCGCCTATCTCAACACTCACTGATGAACGCGCTAAACATTGGAGTATAGATTGGCAAGAAATTGACACGCACCGCCAGAAACTAGTTAATGACCCAACAATTATCCGCAAACTCGAAGAAATGTGTAGCCGTAAGCGAGAAAGTGGTGAATGTGATGCAGACGCTAATTTATACGGTGGCTTTATCAGCAATGAAGATCGGAAACTATGCAACCAAGTACTAACATCATCGCCTGAAAAGCTCAGCCAATGGACACCCGATTTTAAATCAACTCGACTACAAACACTCTACCCTCGGTATCGCGCGCGTAACTGGCCAGAAACCCTCAGTGAAACAGAGCAACAACAATGGCACGCCTTTTGCCAAGCGCGAATCGTGGATGGCGAATATGATTGTTCTTTAACGGCTGATCAATTTCAACAACGCTTAGAGGAGCTGGCTTTAGAAGATTTAACCGAGCGTGAGCAACAGTCTTTAAATCAATTAGTAAATTGGGTTCAAGGTTTTTTGTAACAAGCAAGATGGCCCCTATTTTATAGTTATTTATTAAGCTTAGATTCAAACTTGATAAAGTATAGTGCTAGCTTTATATATTACTATTCTTTGATATTTCATAGGTCTGTCATGCTATTCAAAAAAACATTATCACTTTTGACCCTTACACTTTTCCTAGTATCAATCACGGCTTGCTCTAGCAACCAAATAGAACCTGCAACTAAAACAGCTAAAGCAGAGACTATCAGTAGCTCAGAAACTACCACTACAGCTAAAACCACTGAGCTGCCTCAGCCAAAACTAGCACAACCTTCCCGAGGTTCAGGACAGTCCACGGGTGCTCGTATCGGTGTCTATATACTAAAAACAGCAGTGAGTGCAGCAATCACCTACTTCATTACAAAAGCAATTATTGATTACGTTAAAAAGGATGTTACAGGCGAAGGATAAGCTTGAGCCTTTTTCGCCAGAGGGCTCAGTAAAAGTTTTTGAGGTTTTAAAACAGTACTGGAGTTCCAACTTGGAGCCAGTTTCTATAAGGTTTAGAGGCTAGCATCCCAGCCTCCTTTAAAAAGCTAACATAGACTCGTAAGGCATTAACTTCAATACTATTATTACGATCTACAAGCTTTATTTTTTGCTTGCTTAAAGCAGACTGTAATTCAATATTTGGGGTCTTCACTAAACGCGACATCCTTATTTCAATTTTCTGAAGTAGTTTTTGATTAGTCTCCCAAAGGTTACTCAGTTGAACTAATTGATTACGCTTTTCGCTCAGCTGACCAGCAATCTCCAAGCGTATATTCTGCACACCTAGTTGCTTAAAATGTAGCGCTTGTTTTTCTTTTAAACGTTCAAAGCTATTTTTTGTAACTGGAATTTTGATTCCCACTGATACACCAAAATCCCGATCTTTATTATCATATTCAACTTTAAAAGATTTCAATGATAGGTTTTTCTGTGCTGCAGAGCGTTGCCTTTCCTTATTTGCAAGGTATATTCCAAGCTCAGCAGCTTGAATGCGAAGATTATGCTGTTGATACTGACCCGTTTGGATAATATTGTCTACAGTTGTTAATGTTTGTCTGATTGTCGGTATCGCCTGTCTCGCATGAGAAAAGTTCTGCTGATATATACCTTGCCGCTTTAACTGTTCATTTCGGGCGCCATTTTGTAACATTTCACCCCATATATTATCTAGCGTTAAGTCTGCTTGCTGGAGTTTATCAGCACGAAAGTCATCGCTATTAATTTTTAACTTCCAACTATTTAGTTCACCCTGAGCTAAAGCATGCTGTTGCTGCAATATACCTTGCTGCTTGCGTTGCTCAATAGCATCTATCAACATTTTATACTTATAGAGTAGCTGTTTTTCTAAATAGCCAGTTTGTTTAAGCGCTACTTTGTTCTGACCTATATTGAGGAGTGCTTGCTCAGCCTTTATTTGTTGCTGATTTTTAAACTGCAATTCGTAGCTTATTTTTTGATCTTCAAAGTTGGATAGGTCTCTATTACCCCACTTTACCTCTGACTTATCAATCCAAGCATCTAAACCACTCAAATCAGTATTAATAGGTTCTAGTTGTGAATGAGAAAAGATATTTTGCGCATTAACTATTGTCGTTTTTAATAGTGCATTTGCATTATTTTCATAATTATTTGCAAAAAGAGAGCTACTAAATACCACAATACTGAATGCGCTAATAAGGTTAGCTTTAAAGAAAGTCATATTCATATTAGTCCACTTTAGCACTCTGATTGATCAAGGTGCCGATGAAACTCTGCTCTTTTAGTTTTCTAAAAAATGTTATGCCTTTATCTGATGGCACCGAGAAACTAATTTGGACTTTTTCACCAAGCAATAAGGTATTATTTGAGGGTAATCGAATATTAACTTCACGCCCCCACGACTTAATTGCCTGATTTTTCTTTAACCTGTCAGGGTATTCTACTATTCTGTTGCCTAAGCTTTCTACTTCACCTTTAATTACTTCACTTTTATGCCCATTCGATGAACTAATCCATAAAGTTTGGCCTATATGAACATCATTAGCCACCGTTTCTAAAATATAACCTTTTGCAGTCTTAGGATATAAACCATGAACCGTCAATATGCTTTGAAAAGCGGGGATTTTTTCGCTGGGCTTAATATTAATACTGCCAATCCTTCCCGAAAAATCTGCACGAATGGTAAGCTCTTTTGCTTGACGATTAACCTCGTTTAGACGCTTTTTTATTTGCTCTTTTTGGATAAATACGGGTTGTTTACTCGCGTTTCGCTGCGCTACCAGACTATCAATTTGAGCTTGAAAAGACCGATAAACCGAATTTCGTTTAATTTGTAATGCCTTCACCTGCTGCTGTAGCATATTTGCACCTGATATTTTTTCAGGTGCACGACCGGTAATACTTTCAAATAATTTATTGTTTAGCTGACGCTTTGTTTGAAACTGTAGGATTTGTACGCCAATTTGGTCAATTTCAGCCTTGCGTTGAACCCTTAATACATTTATTTGTGCATTAAATTTGGCTTTTTCCTCGTGCTGCTGAGCATTCAATGCATCCAATTGGCTATTAAATTTATCTTGTTCAACACTCAACTCGTCACGTTTAGCACTAAGTAATATTGTGCCTTTTTCTACGATCTGACCTTCAATTACTTTTATCTCTGTAACAACAACAGGATCTTGAAAGCTCACAGATTGTTCTTTGTTTTCTGTGATTCCATAGAAGTAAGTGGTGCTTTGTTGCAAGCTTGAGGTTAGAAAAAACATTCCCAACAGGGCAAGTAATAATGCAATTGGAATAACTACTTTTTTCATTTATTCTTCACCGCAGCACCAATCATTTTTATTTGAATATTTTTAATCCCTGCTAAGCGTTTTAATTCAGCCATGAAACCTTCATACGACACCCCCTGTTTTAAACGGATATGATAGCTATAGGCCAACTGGGAAAGCTCATCATCACCCTCATCTTTTAAATCCATTAGCGAAGTATGCTGGCAATATTTAGCCAAAAATTTCTTTAATTTTGAAGGGTCCGTGCCATCAGCGGGCAGGCTAAACTTCAACATTCCATCAAAATCATTTTGTAAGCCTAAGGGTGAGAAGTATAAAATAATAACAGCAAATAAAAATCCAAAGGTGCCAATAATGGCTATACCAAAGGAATATGTGCCACAAGAGACACCTACCGCAAGCGAGGCAAAAATAAATAATAAGTCACGCGGGTCTTTAAGGTTATTTCTAAAACGAATAATCGTCATAGCCGCCATAACACCAAGCCCACGTGCAAAGCTATCACCAATAGCCTGCAGAATAATCGTTACTATGATAGAAATTAGAATAATGGTTTGTACATAATTCCGAGAATACAAGGTTCCTCGGAACGTTTTTTGATACACAAACGCAATACTTGATGACAAAATAAATGACAACAAAATAGTAAATACAAGTGTCGCAATATTGGTCGTTTCTGATGCGTTTTGCAATGTGATTGCGTCAAACATGGGTTAGCCTAATTTTTATAAATTATATGACTAGTGTAGCATAGACTGGAGTAATAATTTACTTTTCAAGGATAAACAGGGGGTTATCTGTGATAAAAAGTACTTACATGCTGTAAAAACTATTCATGCTGGATTATCAATATCAATAAAT
Source organism: Thiotrichaceae bacterium (assembly GCA_026989145.1). Classification (GTDB taxonomy): domain Bacteria; phylum Pseudomonadota; class Gammaproteobacteria; order Thiotrichales; family Thiotrichaceae; genus Cocleimonas. Next base: position 47,252 of record JALSJU010000061.1, on the reverse strand, counting down.
TCACACAATAAACCAAACTTAGCAGCAATGTGCTCACCCAAAGCTTTAATTCCATAACGCTCTGTTGCATGATGCCCTGCAGCAATGTAATGCACTCCTGATTCACGCGCGACATGAACGGTGTGCTCAGATATCTCGCCACTAATAAACGCATCAACACCAGCTTCAGCTGCCTTATTTATCCAACTCTGCGCGCTCCCAGAACACCATGCAATACGCCGAATAGCATGATCACCACCACTGACTAAAAGTGGCTTACGCTGTAATGACGTTTCAATTTTGTCACCAAAAGCTTCCAAACTCGTGTATTCAGCTAAGCGACCAAAGTTTCCCACGCCTTGTTCATCCATGACGCCTTCTATCTGTATATCTAAGCGTTTCGCTAACTGTGCGTTATTACCAAATTCTGGATGAGCATCAAGCGGTAAATGATAACCTAACAAGCTGATATTATGTTGCATCAACAACTTTAAACGGCGGTACTTCATACCAATAATACGAGGGTCTTCTTTATCCCAAAACCAGCCATGATGAACTAAAATCGCATCGGCATCAGCTTCAATCGCTGCCTCAATCAGTGCCTGTGTTGCAGATACACCTGTGACAATTTTTTTAAGCTTTTCTTTACCTTCCACTTGTAAACCATTGGGAGCGTAGTCTTTAAAGCTCTCTATATCTAACAGATCATTAATACTGCTGGTAAAATGTTTTAATGTTGCCATATTGGTTGCCTACTTACTTCGTATTCGTTTATCCCAGAAAAAACCTACTATCATAATAAATAAGAGTAGCCCTACAATTAACCCGTTACCCCAACGAACATACGGGGTTGCGCCACTAAAGCGCTGAACTTTATGGGTAATTATTGCTTTAGTATAAGGTGTTGCTGTTGCAATTAACTGACCTTTCTCATCAATAATACCGGCTGGCCCTGTGGTGGTGGCGCGTACCATATAACGCCCTGTTTCTAAGCTTCGCATACGGGCTATTTGCATATGTTGAGCAGGCTGTAATGAGCCGGTAAACCAACCATCATGCGTGAGATTTACTAGCATGCTGGCCTCAGGTAATGACGCTATTATTTCTACGCCAAAGGCATCTTCGTAGCAGATACTCATCTGCGCCTTTTGGCCCGCAACCGTCAACATTCCATTATTCTTACCTGCAACCAAACTAGATTTAGGAATCCAGTCACCTAAAAAACCTAAATATTTAACAAAGGGAATAGATTCCCCAAATGGTACTAAGTGCCTTTTTGAATAAATTTCACGGTTATCATGACTTAAAGCTAAAACACTATTTTCAACACCGCCTCTCTCGTTCACATAAAAGCCACCTAGCATTATCGTACGATTAGTATTTTTTAAGGTTTTTTGTAAAGGGGCTATTAAACTATCGATATGTTTATTAAAAAAATCGAAAAGTCCTGTTTCTGGCCAAACAATTAAATCGCTGTTACGACTTTTGTAGGTCATTGCCCTGTAAACATCTATCATTTTATTTAAATTTTCAGGGTCTAATTTTTCATATTGTGAAATATTCGATTGCAGTACGCTAACCGTTAATGGTTTATCTACTTTTTGAGTCCAGTCTATTGTTGATAATACAAAGCTTCCTACAGTTATAATAACCACGATTAAAGCAGCTATGATTCGGGCTGAAGACCCAAATTTTTCTTCGGTAATAGCTAAATGGCTAACTAACTTTGAATCTACTTTATCACTATTAACTTTAACGGTACGCCGTACCGAGTTCCCTAAGAAAAAACTAAGTATTGCCCCTGCTATAATCAGGCAAATGAAACTCACACCCAACACACCTGAAATAGGCGCGATACTAGATAGTATTGAATCTATTTGAGTATTCCCTAAATATAACCAAGGAAAGCCCGTTAAAAACCAGCTCCGGTACCATTCAATCAGAACCCACGCTGCTGGGTAAAACATTAACAAACGAAATATTAATGGTGTATTTTTATAAAAAGAGACAATCCAACCAAATAGTCCTCCTGTCAAAAATGCTACACCAATAGAAAATGCGGCAGCAATTCCTAGTGCTACAGCTAAAGGTGCATGGGCAAAATAATAAATACTATAAAACGGCCACGATGCACCAGCACCAAACAAACCAATCGCAAACAACCAACCTAACAGGAAATGTTGTTTTTTAGTCTGTGCTTTGCTTAATGCATAAAACAAAACAATCGGCATTAACCAAGCGAAAGGGGAAAGTTTAAAAGGAGCAAAAGCAAAAACACTTAGCGCCCCTGCAATGAATACTAAAAGATAGTGAAACTTATGTATTGATGGGCTGACATATGCCATAAAATTAAAGCTCTTGCGTGCTTTTATTAACTTCAAGCAGTTGTATTTTACGGCCGTCACTGCGTAGCACTTTAAAAGTAAATGGAGCCAAACTAACTTCATCACCTTGTCGGGGGATTTTGCCCGCTTTTTGCATAACTAAACCGCCAATGGTATCAACTTTATTTTGTGGCAATTCAACATCAAAATATGCATTAAAGTCTTCTATTTCTGTATCTGCTTTTACTGTATAGCGACCATCTTTTTGTTTTAATATGTTTTGTTTATCATCAACATTATCATGCTCATCATCAATATCACCGACGATCTGTTCTAGCACATCTTCAATAGTCACTAGACCCGATGTACCCGAAAACTCATCCACAACTATTGCCATATGGTTGCGACTATTTCTAAACTGCGTCAATAGTGTGTTTAAGTTTTGACTTTCAGGTACAAAAGACGGCAAACGAATAATATCATCCAGATCAAACTGGTCTTCTTTGCCAACAAACTTAAGTAAATCTTTAACCAATAAAATCCCTTCGACATCATCCCTATCTTCATCAAAAACAGGGTAACGAGAGTGCCCCGCATCCAGCACAATCTCTAAAATTTTATGATAGCTATCTTCAAGATGGATAAAACGAATATTGGCACGGGGGATCATAATATCGCGTACTTGCAAGTTATCCACCTGCATGACTCCCTCGATCATACCTAATGACTCATTCGAGATAATATTATTTTTTTGAGTCTGACGTAGCTCTATAAGCAGTTCATCACGGTTTAAAACACTGGTATCTATGGTCGTTCTTAGCCACTTCTCCCACCATGAACGGGTTTTTTCTACTTTATTCTGTTGTTTCATTCGTTTTATTTTGAGCCTTTTTACTTTATTACCAGATAAGGGTTTGCGTAGCCAATTTTTCTTAATATTTCTATTTCTAGCATTTCCATTTCGGCAGCTTCATCATCGGTTAAATGATCATAACCTTTTAAATGTAATATTCCATGTATCATTAGGTGCGCCCAATGTTGGATCGGGCTTTTTTTCTGTTGCTCTGCTTCTTCAAGAACGATTTTTTCACACAGTACTAAATCCCCGATGTGATTTTCAGTATTTGCTAACTCAGCTATACCAAGCTCAACATCTAACACCTCATAGGGGAATGATAGCACGTTGGTGGCGTAATTCTTATCACGGAAGTCATGGTTTAATGCCTTTCCTTCCTCTTCATCCACAAAGCGAATGACAATTCGACAGGACGTTTCATAGCCTATTATAAATAATGCAGTTTCAACCCAAAATTGGCAGTCAGACTTATCAGGGATAGAGGTCAACGCATAAGGGTTTTGTAGTTCTAAATCAACGTTCATCCGTAATCCTCAGATAGAAAGCACGACGATAGTACAAGCCTTTGACTTCATAAAATATCCAAAAAATACCCTATTGCACTAAAGCATAATTGAGTGCAGTAGCGCTCACTAAACCTACGGGTGAAACGAGTATTTTTCGAATATCCTATGAAACCATAGTCTAGCACTCTCATTCCCGTTTCTATCTGGGGATTAGGATTCATGCTTTTCGTATAAATCGACAATTTTCTGCACCAAAGAATGACGAACCACATCTTTAGATTCAAAAAAACTAAAGCGAATTTCTTTAACACCCTGCAAAATATTTATAATATGCTTTAGGCCTGATTGCTCTTTATTAGGCAAGTCAATCTGCGTAATATCACCGGTCACTACAGCGGTAGAACCAAAGCCCAAACGAGTTAAAAACATTTTCATTTGCTCTGCAGTAGTATTCTGCGCTTCATCCATAATGATAAAGGAATCGTTCAAGGTGCGCCCCCGCATATACGCAAGAGGAGCAACTTCAATAACATTTTTTTCAATTAGTTTATCAACTTTTTCAAAACCTAGCATTTCATATAAGGCGTCATACATGGGGCGTAGATACGGATCTACTTTTTGGGATAAATCACCGGGCAAAAAACCCAGCTTCTCCCCTGCTTCGACTGCTGGACGTACTAAAATAATACGCCGCACCTCATCGCGCTCCAACGCTTCTACCGCACAGGCAACCGCAAGATACGTTTTACCTGTACCTGCGGGACCAATGCCGAAGGTAAGATCATGTGTTTGAATACTGCGAATATAATGGTTTTGATTTGGGCCACGCCCACGTATTAAGCCTTTTCGTGTACGAATACTTACCGACGCGTTATCATCTTCTTTACACTTTTTAGCCTTATCAACAGGGCTAGCATGCGTTTCTTCTTGCAGATACAAATGAATAACTTCAGGAGCAAGTTGTTCATTTTTTGTAACAACATACAACTCTTGTAATAAATTGATCGCTTTTTGCACCTGTAAAGGTATACCCGTTATTTCAAACTGAAAAGCTCGATTGCTTATAATTACGTCGAAATGTGTTTCTATTTGTCGCAAGTGTTGGTCGAACTGACCACAAAGATTCGTTAGCCGTAGGTTATCTTCAGGCTCAAGATGAAGCGTTAATGTGCTTTTTATAGGTGAGTCAATATTTTTAGCGTGTTTCAAATGCGTTAAACTTCCAATATCTTTCAGGTTATTACATCATACACCGAAGCTTAACCGAGAGTACACCTAGCCAAAAACAAAACGTTAGATTATTTTAATACAGCTCTAGCGATTGACCACACGCTGACTTTTTCAACACCGGATTTTTTTAAAACACGGGCTAACTCATTAACCGTAGAACCCGTGGTAATAACGTCATCAATTAGCACCACATGCTTATAATTAAGTGTCTTTTGCACCTCAAAGCACCCTTTTATATTTTGCTTACGTTGCTTAAGGTTTAGCGATTGCTGAGCTTGCGTTGGTTTTGTTCGTTGCACACACTGTATTTTTAATGGTACATCTAGCTGTTTAGATATTGCTCGTGAGATTTCAATGGACTGATTAAAACCACGTTTCACTAAGCGTTTGTTATGCAGAGGGACAGGGATTAGTACATCTGGAATTTGATCTATATTGCTTACAGATTCTAATAATAAGTCACCTAAAACAGCAGCACATGAAAGATCACCTTCATATTTCATTTTACCAATCAAGTGATCGATAGGAGACTCGTAATAAAACACGCTATGCGTATAGTCAACGGTAGGCTTTAGCTGCAAGCACTCACCGCATAAAGACTGATTATTTACTGATAATGGGATACCACACGTTGCACAAGCATGCTCAATTATTGGAAGATCACTTCGACAATGACAACATAGTGAAACTTTCTGACCTGTCATATCCCCACAGAGTACACATGCAAATTTAATGTTAAATAAAAACTTCATAAAATAAATTTCAAAAAAAAGTGCGGTTGCAACTCACTCAACGTAAACTTACACCTGAATACGTGACTTCATGTGGCTAACAGGGTGTCTTAATTTGCCGGTAATGAAGTCGCGGATTCAGGTTATAGGAAAACACTATGAGAGAGCAAGCATGACTGATAGCAACAACAATAAACTAAGCCACTTTAACGCACAAGGTAACGCACATATGGTCGATGTGGGTGCTAAAGCGATTACCAAACGTGTAGCTGTGACGGAAGGCCGTATTTTCATGCGAAGTAGCACCTTACAACATATTATTGATGGTAATAATAAAAAAGGCGATGTGCTCGGTATTGCCCGTATTGCCGGCATTATGGCAACTAAAAAAACCGCAGACCTTATTCCACTTTGCCACCCTTTAGCCATTACCCATGTTGATATTCAACTCAGCATTGAGGAGAATCCTGCTGCAGTTTACTGCCAATCAAGAGTTGAAGTCAGCGGCAAAACAGGCATTGAAATTGAAGCACTTAATGCTACCCAAATTGCCCTGCTTACTGTTTATGACATGTGTAAAGCGGTTGACCGTGGCATGCAAATTGATGGGGTTCGTTTACTGAAAAAAACAGGCGGGAAATCAGGGGAATGGCTGGCACAAGACAGCTAAATTTGTTCTACTACCCTAATTCCCGTATCGTTTGAATAATTGAGATTATCCATGTTAAAAATTTCATTTGATAGCTTCCTAGGCGCTAGCCCTACTTGGTTTAAGGGCGTTATTATTACCTTTTTACTCATTAGCTTTCCATTAATGCTAATACTGGGTAAAACCGTCGCTGGCTGGGCCTTTATCGCCATGTTCATTCTATCGTTAGCAATGGCATTAAAGTGCTACCCATTACAGTCTGGCGGCTTGTTAGCTATAGCTACATTATTGCTAGGCCTAACCTCACCAGAAACTGTTTGGACAGAGATTCAAAATAACTTGGGCGTTATTTTGTTGCTTGTCTTTATGGTGAGCTTTATTTACTTCATGCAGCCCCTATTGATTTTTATCTTCGGGAAAATATTAATCAAGATTGAAAATAAAATAGCGCTGTCTTTAATGTTTTCTTTATCAGCCGCTTTCCTCTCTGCTTTTTTAGATGCTTTAACAGTAACGGCTGTACTAATAACGGTATTCGTTGCGCTGTACGGGGTTTACGAAAAAGTACACTCCTCAGTAGGTGTTGACTACAACGAGAATGACACATTTGATCGTCAGGAAATGGGTGGGGACTCACTTGAAGAATTTCGTGCATTTCTACGCTCTTTGGTGATGCATGGTGCGGTAGGCACTGCACTTGGCGGCGTAATGACAATCATTGGAGAGCCTCAAAACCTTCTTATCGGTGAAAAACTTGGCTGGGATTTCATGCAATTTGCCAAAGAAATGTCACATATCACTATTCCAACATTAATTGCCGGTTTATTAGTAGTGATTACTGTGGAGCTCACTCGTACCTTTGGTTACGGCGCTAAACTTCAACCCAATGTCAGAGGAATACTTAAAGGCTATATTGAAAAAGAAGACGCTAAGCGAACCGCAAAAGAAAAGTATGCCTTAATCATTCAAGCTATTTGCGCAATTATGTTGATTGCCGGTTTAGCCATGCATATTATGGAAGTCGGGCTAATTGGCTTGATGTTATTAGTCATCGTAACAGCCTTTACCGGCATTACTGAAGAGTCACGTATTGGGCATGCTTTTGAAGAGTCACTGCCATTTGTATCCTTACTGGTAATCTTCTTTGTAATCGTTGGAATGATTCACGACCAACATCTTTTCACACCCGTTGTTGAAAGGGTACTTGCGCTTCCCATAGAGCAACAACCTAAGGCATTCTTCCTCGCAAATGGTATTTTATCTGCCATTAGTGATAATGTTTTTGTTGCAACTGTTTATATCAACGAAGTGAAAGCGGCGTTTGATGCTGGAAATATCTCGCGAGAACATTATGAAACACTTGCTGTTGCTATCAATACAGGTACTAATTTACCTAGCGTTGCAACACCTAATGGGCAGGCGGCTTTCTTATTTTTATTAACCTCTGCGCTCGCACCTGCTATTCGTTTGGGTTACGGAAAAATGGTCATGATGGCATTACCCTATACGATAGTTTTAACCGCCGTTGGATACTGGTTTCAATAAGGAAATTACGAATAAACGCCAACTCTTAACCTTTGGTATTTTTCTCTACCCATCGTGAAGTACCGTTGCTTAATGCTTCTTGCTTCCAAAATGGTGCACGATGCTTAAGCTCTTCCATTAAAAACCGGCATGCATCGAAAGCATCTGCACGATGTTTTGACCATACACTTATAAGCACAATAGGCTCTTCTGGAAGAATTTTTCCAACTCGGTGCACAATCAAAACATTCAGCAGTAACCAACGCTCACAGGCCACATCCAAAATCTGATTCAATTGCTTTTCAGTCATTTTAGGGTAATGCTCTAATACCATACTGATAACATCATCGCCCTCGTTAATATCACGCATAGTACCAATAAAACTTGCTGTAGCGCCGTAATCAGACCTACCGCACATACTCGTTGCTTGATAGTCTTGTTGAAGCTTCCAAGGGTCAAATACTGAATCAATTATCTCTATTTTTCGCAAACTAGCCATTTGTTTATCCGCCTGTAACGGGGGGGAAAAAGGCAACTTCATCACCATCACTAATGACAGTATCTTCCTCACAATATTCTTGATTTAAGGCAATCAGCACATTATTCATTAACGCACTCTGCCCTGTTGCTTGCTTCCATACATCAAGCACCGATAGCGGCCCTGAAAGCTCTAAAATATCACTAGCTCGCCCTACCTCTTCCCGTAAGCTAGCAAAGTATTTAACGGTAATCATCATTTAGATATTCCTACTTATCAAAATTTTTACCCAGATGCGTATCCAGTTCCTCAAGAGGCATATAATTTATAAGTGGCTCTATATCAACCGCATCACCGAATTTATTCTTTGCAAAAAGTGCCGCATCCTCCCGTGTTAAAAAGAAGTTTTGCTCCCCCACTTTGTCAACTAACCCAGTCCTTTTAAAGACATCCATCAAGGGCTTTTTAGGACGCGCAAGATAAAAATCAATACCTGATACTTTCATATTCTCGGCTATTAGGCCAATAATTTCCTCACCTGTCGCATCAATTAAAGATACCGATTCAAGATCAAGAATAAGTACTTTTAAATCAGGCTTATCCGCAACCTTGTTGAGCAATTGCCTTTCAAGATACCCCGCATTTACAAAATAAAGATCACCATCATAACGGTAAATAGCAACCGTATCGGTAGTTTGTAATTTAAACGTATCAGCCCCACGTAACGTACCGTCATTATGACGAGCAACTTCCAATAGCTTAGGTCTCATTGTTTGGTAGATATAAAGCCCTAAGGATAAAAGTACCCCTATCATAATACCATCCTCAAGATGAGGAGCAAAAAATAGGGTTGATAAGAAGACCACTATTGCGACAAAACCATCATGAGGATGAACATTCCATACATGCTCAATCGGTTCGATTTTAATCAAACCAATGACAGCCACCATGATTACTGCGGCCAAGGTAGCTTGCGGTAAATGATGTAACAATGGCGTTAGATAAAGTAAAGTAATAGCAACTAACAAACCGGTGATTACCGAAGAAAACCCTGTTTTAGCTTTTGCCGTAAAGTTAACGGCTGAACGAGAGAATGAACCCGAAACAGCGTAACCTTGAAATAAGGATGAGACTAGGTTTGAAAGCCCTTGACCGACTAACTCTTGATCAGCCGAAAGTCTTTGACTGGTTTCTTGCGAAAGTGCTTTTGCAACAGATATAGCCTCAACAAAGCCCAACAACGCAATTACAGCCGCCGGAACCATTAAATTTTTTACATTTACAAACTCCACATCTGGAATTTTAAATGCGGGTAAACCTGCATTAACAGCCCCAACAATAGCTCCACCCTGCTCTCCATAGGAAAAGAAGTAAGATACTAACGTACAAGTAACCACCGTTATTAATATATTTGGTAACCTTGGTGAAAGCTTTTTAATACTCACCAAAAGAAAAATTGATAACACCCCCATTGATAATGTTACAAAATGGGTCTGACCTAGATCTTGTACAAGGTGCCACAGAGTCTCATAATTATGCTCACCCTTACGGCTTGTAATGCCGAGGATTTTATTAACTTGAGAGCTAGCAATGATTAAAGCAGCTGCATTGGTAAACCCAAGTACCACAGGATGAGACATAAAATCGACAAGCACCCCTAAGCGCAATATGCCGAGCAATAGCTGTATGGCCCCTACCATCATTGCGATAATAGCAGCATAAGCTAAATAACCCTGTGGCGTTAAAGCTAACGGCTCTAGTGCGGCGGCAGTCATTAAAGAAACTATCGCCACTGGGCCTGTAGCTAATTGGCGTGATGAACCAAATAATGAGGCAATAATAACGGGTAAAAAAGAGGCATACAAACCGACATAAGCAGGTAAGCCAGCTAGTTGTGCGTAGGCCATCGATTGCGGCACTAGAACTAGTGCTACGGTGATACCAGCTACAAGATCGGCTTTAATAGTTTGGGTGTTTTTTAGTTCGCCCAACCACTCAAGAAAAGGAAAAAAACGTCCTACTAATTTCGAACTCATGAAGCCTTACATTCCTTGAGCATTATTATACATCCATTAAACTGTTAAAAGCATTTATAACAAAAGTAATCATAGGATAATCTACAACCCAGACTCACATTAGAAAATGTGAAATAGAATACAAATATTTGATTTCATATTTTTAGCTCAAAAGCTTAGCTTCACACATAAGTTTAGTAAGCACGGGCATGTTTTAAATATACTGTGAACCAAAGACTTGTGTTACATCCTTGTTTCTAAGTGTAAATTTGGTTACAACACTTTTATTTTCCTTCAAAAAACCGTAACTACTCAGCCCGCACCTGAAATCCACTATTTCTGCGTTAAAAAATGATCATGTACATCTGTAAACTCACTTTTTTCGCCTTGAACTAATGAAATTCAGGCGAGTCTAAGCAGTTACACTAAAGACTTTGTATTGCTCGCTAGCAAAACGCCAATGTGCTTCAGATGTATTACTCATCATTCAAATTGTGCAGCCAAAAAACCAACTATTCAACCGTAACTGATTTAGCCAAATTTCGTGGTTTATCCACATCTGTCCCTTTAAAAACCGCCACATGATAAGACAATAATTGCAGTGGGATCGTATAAATAATTGCAGCAATAGACTCTGGCACTTCTTCCATTTCTATTAAATGAATATTATCTTGAGGCGCTATTTTTGAGTTTTTATCCGCAAATAGATACAAAACACCGCCTCGTGAGCGAACTTCTTCTAGGTTCGATTTTAATTTTTCTAATAAGTTGGTATTTGGTGCAACGGCAACAATCGGCATCTCACTATCCACTAACGCTAAAGGTCCATGTTTTAACTCTCCTGCTGGGTATGCCTCAGCATGAATATATGAAATTTCTTTTAGCTTTAAAGCACCTTCCATCGCAACAGGGTATTGATCACCACGACCTAAGAACAATGCATTATGTTTTTCAATAAATTGCTCTGCCATGGATTCAATGGCCTCATCATGCTCCAAAGCCTGCTCTAATAAAATTGGTAGTTTTTTAAGGTTCTTTACCAACATCGCCACTGTTTCTAGGTTTTCTCCTTTCGCTTGCAGTAACAAACCAATTAAAATTTGTAGCGTAACCAACTGTGTTGTAAAGGCTTTAGTGGAAGCAACCCCAATCTCTGGGCCAGCAATAGTTAATAAAGAAAAGTCTGACTCACGCACTAGAGAACTTTCATCAACATTACAGATACTTAATGTCGCTAAACACCCCGTGCGTTTGATTTTTTCAAGTGCAGCTAGAGTATCTGCTGTCTCACCTGACTGAGATAAAGTAACAAATAAAACATCATCTCTCGGTGGTTGCCTGCGATACCGGTATTCACTGGCGGCCTCAACATGACAAGGAATATTAGTCATGCTTTCCATCCAATATCGTGCAATTAAACCAGCATGATAGCTTGTCCCACAGGCAATAATTTGAACTTCTTTAACCTGTTTTAAAGTAGCCATAACATCTTTATCTGTATCACCCTTCATAATACATTCTTTAAACGAAGCTGTTTCAACACGACCTTCAAGTGTGCTTTGAACAGATTCCGGCTGCTCATAGATTTCTTTAAGCATATAATGGCGATATTCACCTAAATCAGAGTCCATCGAGTTTGCTTGAGATTGTTTAACTTCACGTTCAACCGCCGTCCCTGATTCATCCTCTATGGAGATTGAATTACGTTTAATGGTCGCAATATCGCCATTCTCTAAATAAATAAAACGGCTTGTCACAGGAAGTAGTGCCTGAATATCCGAGGCTATAAAGTTTTCACCCAAGCCAAGGCCAATCACTAAGGGACTTCCCTGCCTTGCAGTTATAAGCTCATCAGGATTTTGAACAGAGATTACTCCCAGTGCAAAAGCACCTGATAATTCCTTAATTGATTTTTTAGTTGCTTCTAGCAAGCTGACATCTGCATCAAGGTATGATTCAATCAAATGTACAATAACCTCTGTATCAGTCTCTGATTCGAAGCTATAACCTTGTGATATTAATTGAGTGCGAAGTTCTTCATAATTTTCAATAATTCCGTTATGAACAACTGCAACACGTTTGTTACTCATATGAGGATGTGCGTTTCTCTCAGCGGGCTCACCATGAGTAGCCCAACGAGTATGAGATATACCAATGGTCCCCTTATGAGGATTTGCGATTGTTTTCTTTTCAAGCTCAGCTACTTTACCTAGTGCACGTGCACGATAAAGTTGACCATCATCATCTAATAATGCCAAGCCCGCTGAGTCATAGCCACGGTATTCTAGCTTATGCAAACCAGCCAGTAGAATTTCTGTCACAGGTCGTTGAGCGATTGCTCCTACTATTCCACACATATATTAATTCCTAATTTTTATTCTTATTTTGATTTAACAGGACGTTTCCACCCTTTTATATTTATTTGCTTAGACCGAGACAAGGTCAAAGTTGCTGCTGGCGCGTCTCGAGTAATTGTAGATCCTGCCCCGATATTGGCACCATCACCTAAGGTTACAGGTGCAACTAATTGAGTATCAGAACCTACAAATACATTGTCACCAATAATGGTTTGAAACTTATTAGCGCCATCGTAGTTACAGGTAATAGTACCTGCGCCAATATTTACAGATTTACCCATAGTAGTATCGCCAATATAACTTAAATGACTAACTTTACTGCCCTCACCGATTAAGGTCTTTTTGATTTCTACAAAGTTACCCACTTTCGCATGATCTTTTATTACAGTTTCAGGCCTTACTCTTGCAAATGGCCCTATATGACAATGACTACCAATAGTGGCGGATTCTAAAACTGAATTTGCTTTAATTGTTACATTATCGGCAATTCGACAATCTTGGATGATACAATTTGGTTCTATCACTACATTATTACCAAGTACTACATTACCAATAAAAACGTTATTTACATCAATAACAACATCTTTACCAGCTGTTAATACGCCACGAACATCACAACGTTTAGGGTCAATTATACTCACACCAGATTGTAATAACTTATCCGTTTGCAGCCTCTGGTATTCGCGCTCTAATATGGATTGCTGGCTTCGATCATTAACACCTAACACTTCCAACTCATGCTCACATAAAACCGTAGTAACATTAGCACCTTCATTGGAGGCGAATGCTATACAATCAGTTAGGTAATATTCACCTTGAGCATTATCAGACTTAATTAAATTTAGCCAACGAAGCAAGTCTTTGCCTTTAGCAGCTAAGAAACCAGTATTACCTTCATTAATTAATCGTTGCTCATCTGTAGCATCTTTTTCTTCAACAATACTGGTCATTTGACCTTGGCTATCTCTAATTATACGCCCATAGCCTATAGGGTCTGCTAGTTTAGTTGTTAAAATACTTAAATCAGAACCTGCTGTAATATCTTGCTGCAACAAACGAAGTGTGTCAGCTTTGATAAGAGGCACATCGCCGTAAGCAATTACAATAATTGCGTCGTCATCAATAAATTCTTTAGCCTGAAGAACAGCATGCCCTGTTCCTAGCTGCTCTTTTTGCAAGGCCCAACATAAATCGTCAGACGCACTGATCGTCTCCTGAACCACCTCAGCACCATGGCCGTAAACAATTGAAATGCGCTCCGCATCAAGGGCACGACAACAATCAATTACATGCTCAAGCATAGGTTTACCACCAATAGGATGCAAAACCTTAGGTAAGGATGAGTTCATACGTGTGCCTTTACCGGCGGCAAGAATGATAGGGGTGATTTTCATAACAAAAAAATATTTTTTAAGAGATCATTATTATAATCAAAATAGAGTAACTTCAATAGCTAAAGCCGATAAACGTAAAAATAAATATAATAGCTAGGATCAAAGAAATTCTAAGTTATCACCTAAGAAGCCCTGATCAAGTCCAATTATTTTTAGCTCGTCAGACCCACCGAGATTTCCTAGATGATTAGCGCAATAGAATAACTATTCCGACTCACTTCTTAAAAATAGCGACCGATTTGTCAGCACTAAATTCTAATCGACATAATCATATACAAGGTTCTCTCTAAGAAAATCATCTAATCACTACTAGTAAGTTTTACAACTAGCTTTGTAACGCTTTGTTTGTGCACCCCAGCGATACTCTAGAGGGGCGTGAGGGTCAGAAATTATTTTCCCTGATGATAAATTTTGACGTAATTCACGTAGTGGTATGTAATATTCTTCACCCAAACTCATTTGAACCATACAAAACTGATTTAGTTCTTTAACATCTTCTGGTTTAGGTGGCGTTACAGAGAACAACGTTCTAGCCCATCGCTGAGGCTGTGTCCAAGGCTTAATCTTAGAATTTTTTTCATAATGGTTTTTTACCGCAGAAAAGAAAGCTTTAAGACGCCTATCTCGAGATGGGGTCGAAAAATTATCATACTCACGACGATTCATACACTGACGGCCCTTTTTACGCATTTCCTGCAAATGCCAAAGCGCATCGTATACATAAACAGCACGATCATTTGCATACATACACATAGCAATCATAAGGCGGAGCGTTTTTTCATCTGCCTTCTCTTTTCTTTTACCCAATGCGCTCGCAATAATATCAGTAAAACGGACATAATCGTAATTTACACCCTTAGCAATTTGGAATTGTTCTTCACTATAACCAGGGTTCTTCTTTAAAGATTTCATTATGTTTTTAGGCTGAACAAAACGTCGGTAACCATCCGTTTTCTTTTTATAATCTTCTGGTACATAAAAAGGAAAGGAGGGTATTCTATCCAAGAACCGCGGAGCCTTAGGTGTTGTCGATGACATAACCTCTGCAACACCAGTTTCTGTAATATTTACTATCTGATACGAATGAACACCGGGCGCAGCATAAATATCACCAGGCTTAATGTCATCCAATGCGATAGGATAAGTATCTCGACTTAAAGATTTCGTACTCGTCATATCAGCTACATAATCTAAAAATTTTCTAACTCGCTTCTCTTGGGGTAACTTATCCCAACGTTTTTTACGATTACTAATAAGTTTTCTTGGTCTACTTGGGTTATGAATAACAAATGGAAGCTTAAATTCATAAGAAAAAATAAGACGCATAGCATAAACAGCATCGGCACAATCATGCGAGTATTTATAATATATGGGCTTTTTTTCATCCATAAAGAACTCTTCAGTCCAATTATTTTTCACCCAATGTTGATAACGTTTTTCCCACACATTATCCCATTTGTTTTCTGCTTTCCATACTGCGGCATAAGATGATGATATAAAGCCTAAAAAGACATAAAGAGCTATAATTTTAATAATAAGGTATAAATATTTATTAATTGATGACATTCCCAACCACATCCCCTTTTTTCTTTATTGTTATTCATGTAAATTAATTAATCAAAAACTGTAGTTTAACATTTAACAGTTTAAATATAATATGAAAACTATTTATACAAAATAATTTTCATATTATATTTTGTAGAACATAAAATTATAATTTTGTTCAAAAAAAATGGGACTAAGGTCATAACCTCAGTCCCATTATTCTCTAAGAATACTCAGAGAAAATCATAAAATCGATTAACGATTCATGAAGCGCTTAAGTGCACTACGTGTACCTGAACCAACGATACCGTCGATAGGGCCTTTGTAGTAACCTTTAGCTTTCAACTTACGTTGTAACGCATAAACGTCAACTGGCTGTTTAGCAGCTGCTGCACGTCGTGGAGCTGCGCGCATACCTTGACATGAGTACTTGTGAGAATGGCGAACATTCTTGTATTTATGCGTATGACGAATAGACTTAGTACAACGTGGAACTGCTGGATGAGTGTGAGTCCAACGATTACCACCTCTATTAACAGCGCGCTTTTGTCCACCATAACGGTGAGATGCTGTTGGATTAGGGTGACAATGTCTCATTGACTTAGTACGTGCATTTGCAGCGTGACCATGACAGTTACCTGCTGGGCGACGTGGAGCAACCTTTGGAGGCGCTGGACGAGGGACAGCTTTAGCTACAGGAGCAACAACTGGAGTATCTTCTACTTGCTGTTGTGAGCCAGACTGTTGTGAACCACCCGCTGCAGCAGTATCATCAGCAACTTGTGAACCACCAGCAGACTGCTGAGAACCACCAGAAACCTGAGAACCACCTTCAACTTGTTGCTGAGAACCACCAGAAACTTGTGAACCGCCAGAAGCTTGTGAACCGCCAGAAGCTTGTGAACCGCCAGCTACTTGTTGTGAACAACCTGTTGCAAATACACCAGCCATTACTAGTGTTGCAATAGAGAGTTGATGTTTAATCTTCATATTGTACATCCTTTAACTACGTTATTAATTAATTATAAAATCAAATGATTATTTATTATGCACGTATGTACAAAAAATAATCAAGATACTTGTTATCCGCCCTTGAAGTATAGTCTGAAAACAAAATACATTCAAAATAAAAATGGTAAAAAAACAACAATATTTAAAAAAACTGTTGTTTTTACCCGAATACACCCAAAATGCATCAAGAAAATGGATGAACTTGAGAATAATAACAAATAACAAAAATTTAATCTATTATTCTCTAGAAACAAAAACAGCAAGAAATAACTTTAACGCAATGTCTTACCTATTCTATGAATCATTTCTATCTGTGCCTTTGCTGCATCTAACTCTGCTTGAATAGTTTCATAATCCATATCATCTGGATCTTTTCCATCCAAAGCATCCTCGGCACGCTTTTTAGCAGCTTCCGCGAGACTCTCATCCAAGTCTTCTGCACGAATAGCGGTATCAGCCAGCACAGTAACAACCGAAGGTTGAACCTCTAATATACCACCAGCAATAAATAGTGACGCTTCACCATCATTCGTTTTATAACGAAGTTCGCCTGCTTTTAATGTACTAATCAATTGTGAGTGACGAGGCATAATACCTAAGTCACCCATTACTCCGGGTGCTAACAATTCCTGTACCGCACCAGAAAACAATGACTCTTCAGCGCTTACAACATCTAAATGCATAGTCATAGCCATTTTAAAACCTCAATTTCCATTTAACAAAGAAACGATTAGAACTTACGCTTCGTTACTACCTTTTTCAATAGCTTCGTCAATCCCACCTACCATGTAGAAGGCTTGTTCTGGTAAGTGATCATACTCACCTGCAAGTATTCCTTTGAATCCAGCCAAGGTATCTGCAAGTGAAACATACTTACCTGGAGCACCTGTAAAAATTTCAGCAACATGGAAAGGCTGCGATAAGAAACGTTGAATACGACGAGCGCGTCCAACAGTCTGCTTATCTTCTTCCGATAATTCATCCATACCAAGAATAGCGATAATGTCTTGCAATTCTTTATAACGCTGTAGCACACCCTGCACACCGCGAGCAACTTTGTAGTGATCCTCACCGATTACTTGTGGATCAAGCTGACGTGATGATGAATCCAAAGGATCAACCGCAGGATATATGCCTAATTCTGCAATATTACGCGAAAGTACTAACGTCGCATCTAAGTGAGCAAAGGTAGTTGCAGGAGAAGGATCGGTTAAATCATCTGCAGGTACATATACCGCTTGAAATGATGTAATCGAACCTTTCTTTGTTGAGGTGATACGTTCTTGAAGTGCGCCCATCTCTTCAGCTAGTGTTGGCTGATAACCTACTGCGGATGGCATACGACCTAGTAGAGCTGATACTTCCGTACCTGCTAACGTGTAACGGTAAATATTATCAATAAACATTAATACGTCACGACCTTCATCACGGAAGTTTTCCGCCATTGTAAGACCGGTTAAGGCAACACGCAATCTATTCCCTGGAGGTTCATTCATTTGACCATATACTAGCGCTACTTTATCTAATACTCCGCCTTCTTCCATTTCATAGTAGAAGTCGTTTCCTTCACGAGTACGCTCACCAACACCTGCAAACACCGATAAACCACTGTGCTCTTTAGCTATATTATTAATAAGCTCCATCAGTGTCACGGTTTTACCAACACCTGCACCTCCGAACAAACCAACTTTACCACCTTTAGCAATAGGCATAACCAAGTCTATAACTTTAATACCCGTTTCTAGAATATCCAAGCTTGAAGAAAGCTCTTCATAACTTGGTGGCTCGCGATGGATAGGCATCAACTTTTCGGCTTTGACCTCCCCCACATTATCAATAGGCTCGCCCAACACGTTCATGATACGACCTAGAGTCGCTTCACCAACAGGTACCTTTATAGGCTCACCTGTGTTGACTGTTTCCATTCCGCGTTTAAGGCCTTCTGCCTCACCCATAGCAATGGTACGCACAATACCATCACCTAGCTGACCCTGAACTTCTAATGTTAAACCATTATGTTCTGTAACAGTTAATGCCTGATAAATAGTTGGAACTGCATCACGTGGAAACTCCACATCAACAACAGGACCGATAACTTGAACAATATTTCCAGTACTCATTTGTTAGTACCTCACTTAAATTTAAATTTTATTTACTCGTTTATTTCTACAAAACGGCAGTTTATTCAACTGCTGCTGCGCCTGAAACAATTTCTGATATTTCTTGTGTGATAGAAGCCTGACGCGCCTTATTGTAAACAAGTTTTAGCTTATCAATCATATCACCAGCATTATCCGTTGCACTTTTCATAGCGATCATGCGGGCTGACATTTCACACGCGATATTTTCGACAACACCTTGATAAATTATAGATTCAATATAACGCTTCATTAACGTATCAATCACTTCTTTTGACTCTGGCTCATAGAGATAATCCCAATGGGATTTCATTTCATCGAGTTCGCCGGCCACAACAGGAATTAACTGAGTTACACGTGGCGTCTGAGTCATGCTATTAACAAATTGATTTTCAACCAAAAAAAGTCGATCTATACGACCCTCTTCGTAAGCATCTAACATAACTTTTATAGTGCCGAACATATCTTGAACAGATGGGCTATCACCCATATGCGTAGATTCAGCAACAACACCATACCGCTTGAACGCACTCAAGGCCTTGCTGCCAAAAACAGCAATATCAACTTCAACATCTTGCTCTTTCCATTCAACAATACTTTGTAATGCTTTCTTAAAAAGATTGGTATTCAAGCCACCACATAAGCCACGATCTGACGATATAATGATGTAACCTACACGTTTTACTTTCTCACGATCTTTAATGAAGTCATGTTGATACTCCAAGTGACCATTTGCCATATGGCTAACCACTTGATGCATTTTTTCAGCATAAGGACGCGAAGCATCCATACGCTCTCTGGCCCGGCGCATTTTAGAAGCTGCCACCATTTCCATAGCTTTAGTTATCTTTTTGGTATTTTGAATACTACCAATTTGCGAACGTATCTCTTTAAGACCTGCCATAGCTATTTACCTATTGTAAGATTAATATCAGACAAGACTCTACCAAGAACCCTTGGATTTAAAGTCTTCCAAAGTACTTTTCATTTCTGCGGCAATATCATCATTGTAATCGCCATTATCATTTATGCTGTTTAAGAAGTCAGTCTTCTCAGTACGTACATAAGACAACATTGCAGATTCAAAGTCACTAACCTTATCAACATCTACGTCATCAAGGAAACCTTCATTAGCTGCAAACAGACTGAAAGCAAGTTCACCCGTTTTAAGCGGTGAATATTGAGCTTGCGTCATTAATGCTGTTACACGTGCACCACGCTCAAGTTGCTTTCGAGTGCCTTCATCTAAATCAGATGCAAACTGTGAGAATGCTGCTAATTCACGATACTGAGCCAAGTCAAGACGAACACCACCACCTAACTTTTTGATAATCTTTGTCTGTGCAGCGCCACCTACTCGCGATACTGACAGACCCGCATCAATCGCAGGGCGGTTTCCAGAGTTAAACAAATCTGTATCCAAGAATATCTGACCATCCGTAATAGATATTACATTAGTCGGTACAAACGCAGAAACATCACCCTCTTGCGTTTCAATGATCGGGTAAGCCGTCAATGAACCAGTCTTTCCTTTTACTTTGCCATTTGTCATGCGCTCGACAAATTCTACATTTACACGCGATGAGCGCTCCAATAAACGAGAGTGTAAAAAGAAAATATCACCAGGGTATGCTTCACGACCCGGAGGGCGACGTAACAATAATGATACTTGGCGATATGCCCATGCTTGCTTAGTTAAATCATCATAAATGATTAATGCATTTTCACCGCGATCACGGAAGTACTCGCCCATTGCAGTACCCGCATAAGGTGCTAAGTATTGCATTGAAGCAGGGTCAGATGCATTAGCTGCAACAACGATGGTGTATTCCATTGCGCCAAACTCTTCTAGTTTGCGTACAATTCCAGCTACTGATGAAGCCTTCTGACCGACAGCCACGTAAATACATTTTACGTCTTTACCTTTTTGGTTAATAATCGCATCAATTGCTACCGCAGTTTTACCCGTCTGGCGATCACCGATAATCAACTCACGTTGGCCACGACCAACAGGAACCATTGCATCCAGCGCTTTGATTCCTGTCTCCATTGGCTCATCAACTGACTTACGCTCTATCACACCAGGCGCTTGTCTTTCGATCGGTCCCATTTCTGTCGTACTCACAGGACCTTTACCATCAATAGGCGCTCCCAAAGCATCTACAACACGACCCAACAACTCGGGTCCAACAGGAACATCAAGAATACGTCCTGTACATTTTGCAGTATCGCCTTCCTTGATACCTTTAAAGTCTCCTAGTACTACCGCACCAACGGAGTCACGCTCTAGGTTCAAAGCCAAACCAAAGGCTCCGTTTGAGAATTCAATCATCTCACCAGACATAACTTCTGATAATCCATGAATTCGTGCTATACCGTCCATTACTGAAACGATAGTACCTTCTGTACGTGCTTCAGCTTCTGTATCAAACCCTTCGATTTGTTTTTTAATCAGATCACTGATTTCTGTGGGGTTAAGTTGCATACCTTACCTTTCCTTTATTTAATGATTTAGTTTAGTTAACCATTGTAGAGGTCAGCTTGCTTAAGCGACCTTTCAATGACCCATCTATAACCAAATCGCCAGCACGAATAATAGCACCACCAAGTAGTGATTCATCCACGCTTACTTTAAGTTTTACATCACGTCCTAAACGTTTCTTTAATGCTTTTGATATTTCGTCTTCTTCTGCTTTTGTGAGTTTTTTTGCTGATGAGACCAAAGCCTCCACCGAACCTTCAGACTCATCTTTCAGAGCTTTAAAAAGCACACATATTTCTGGCAATAAAGATAGACGATCATTCTCTGATAACAAATTAACAAGATTCTTTTCAGCATCTCCTAACTTACCATCACACAGCTTAATAAAAGCATCTGCACCAGAATGCTTTGCCATGGTAGGCGTTGAGAGTAACTCTTTTACAGCGCCATTACTTGCAACAACACTCATAAAATCAAGCGAGTCAGACCATTCCGTTAAATTTCCTGCACCATCTGCCATTTCAAAAATAGCTCGCGCATAGGGACGAGCAGCAGTTGTCAATTCAGACATAACGATTACTCCTAGTTGATTTCCGCATATACAATCCGCTCTAGATTTGCTCTATAAGATCTTTAAGTGCAGATTTATGCGTACTTGCATCAACCTCTTTACCTAAAATCTTACTAGCACCGGCAACTGCAAGTTCAGAAACCTTAGAACGCAAAGAGTCTTTTGCACGATTCACTTCCTGATCAATTTCAGCTTGCGCACCAGCTTTGACACGATCAGCTTCTTCAACAGCCTTATCTTTAGCTTCCTGCACCATTTGAGCATCACGTGCCTTAGCCTGAGAGACAATTTCTGCCGCTTCAACTTTAGCTTGTTTAATCAAATCTTTTGCACGTTGCTCGGCTAGCTCTTGCTCTTTCATGCCTTTTTCTGAGGCTGCAAGACCATCAGCGATACGCTTTTTACGATCTTCTAGCGTATTTATAATTGGCTCCCAAAGCACCGCCTTGACAAACCAAATTAACACTGAAAATACGATCAATTGACCTATTAATGTTGCTGTTACATTCATGATTAATTATCTCCAATCAATTATTATTAGAACAATCGAATTGAATTAACCACCAATCGCAGCTTTAGCAGCACCAATGAACGGGTTCGCAAAAATGAACCACATTGAGATACCTAACACGATCATTGGAAATGCTTCCATCAAACCACCGGTAAATAACATTTGACCAGTTAATTGAGCACGCATCTCAGGCTGACGAGCAATACCCTCAATAAACTTAGAACAAATCATCCCCCAACCTAGCGCAGAACCCAATCCTGCAGCAGCCAAAATTATTCCAACGCCAATTGCCGTTGCAGACATGATTTCAGATACGATAGCAGCATCCATAGTTAATCTCCTAAAAAGTAAAAAATAAAAAAGTTAAAAAAATAAAAACTCATTTCAAACACTAGCCACCAATGACTAATGCTCTTCCACGCCTTGACTTGCGAGGCCTAAGTAAACAATAGTCAACAACATAAATATAAAGGCTTGCAAAGGAACAACTAACATATGAAAAATACCCCACAATGTACCCAGTGCAACCTGCGCTGGCATAGCCCATACAGAAAATGCCAACAACGCTATCAACAAAAATAATAATTCGCCCGCGAACATATTACCAAAGAGTCGCAGACCCAAGCTCACCGGCTTAGCAACCTCTTCAATCGTAGTCATTATAATATTAACAGGCATCAACCATTTACCAAACGGATGAAACAGAAAGACTTTAATATAACCAACAAGTCCTTTGTTTTTAATGTTATAAAATATAATCAAACCAAACACTAGCAACGCCAAAGCAAACGTCGTATCAAGGTTTGTAGTAGGCACTGATTTAAAATAAACATGACGCGGATCATAGCCAAACACACTTGCAATACCGCCTACCAGGGACGGCAACAGATCCACAGGTAAGAAGTCCATTGCATTCATGAACAAAACCCAAACAAAAATCGTTATCGCTAATGGCCCAACCCACTTATCCGCTGTTGGGAAAATATCTTGCACCTGCTGATTAACAAACTCTACAACAGTTTCTAGAATATTTTGCATACCGGTTGGCTTATCCGCATCTATATTTTTACTAACTCGCCACGCAGCAAATGCAAAAATAGAAGCGAGAATCAAGCTCACCAAAAATGTATCAATAAAGAAAACACTAAAGTCCACTAAATCACTTGGGCGCTCACCACTAAGCGTCATATTCTGCAAGTGATGCTGAATATATTCAACAGGACTTGAAATTGCAGGGGCGTTTGATTCGCTCACTTATCACTCTCTCCGTTAACTTTAATCAAAATACTATAATTTACTTATCTTTCAACATATCTTCTGCCGCCATTTGCTTAGTCTTTTTTGAACCAAACAACATAAACGCCAACTGCGCAACTGCAAAGGTACCCAACAATGGCGGGGGCAACAACTTTAAAACACCCATACCTACTGCAAACATTACAAGCACAAAAACAAATCTTTGAACAACTCCAAGATAAAGTGCAAGCACTCCAGCCTCAGGGTTGTCTTTAGCCATAGCGCCTGCACTATCCAAACGTCTTGACAATAAAATGGTATTAGCAATTGCGATTGCGCCACCAAATGCCGCGGGCAACATACCATGCTCACCCAAGTAGTAATACGATACTGCAACACCCGCTAAAACCAAAATAGCCTGAATAATTAACAAACTTCGCATGATTTTAATTATCTACCTGAATCAAGTCGCACGAATTCTAGCATCACAATATGATGTACTCAACAAAACAATGTAATTTTATTAGTAAATGGTAATATTTTAATGCTTGCTATTACTATAGTTTATAAAAACGAGCCGGTAAACAGTTATTTTTACCTATAAATACAAATAGATACCAATGATTATCTGCCATCCAATCCCATATCGAAAAAGTTCTACCTTGCGAAAAATACTGCAATATATCTATAACTAACCCATACATTATTATCAGGGACGCCTTCCATAACCAAAATGGCTGTCGCGCAGTAGCCAGATCAATTAAAAAAGAAAAACCCATAAATACAATAAGATGCTTAAATTTATCAAAACAGGCAAAACGGAGTGGTATATCAAGATTCCTAGTGGCAACCCAAGCACCTACAATCATAAGAAAAACGACTAATAACTTACTACTGATTTTAAACGTAGGTAGATGTCTTACCTCATGTATTTTATCAATACCTGATTTTAAAAGTTCGTATTTGATTCTTCACCCCTTCAACTACAAAAATATCTATGCATAGTATCCACTTTAATTAGCAATTCCAAATCTAAACTGATGGACGTACAATGCCACTCATGGAAGATATTTCACACATTCTCGACAACTTAAACAAACCTCAGCGTCAGGCTGTCTCCGCTGAAGCGATTCCTCAACTCATATTAGCAGGTGCCGGCAGTGGCAAAACAAAAGTACTTGTTCATCGCATTGCCTGGCTCATTCAAGTTGATCAGATTTCACCTTTTGCAGTGCTAGCAGTTACTTTTACTAACAAAGCGGCCGCAGAGATGCGCGCAAGAATTGAAGATTTACTTGGCTCACCTGTTGGCGGCATGTGGGTCGGTACTTTTCACGGTTTATCACACCGTCTTTTACGCCGCCACTGGCAGGACGCAAAACTTATACAAAACTTCCAAATCATTGATTCGGACGACCAGTTACGTATGATTAAGCGCGTTATGCGAGGCTTACAGCTTGATGAAAAACTATGGCCTGCGAAACAATCACAGTGGTTTATCAACAATAAAAAAGATGAAGGCATCCGCCCGCAACATATTGAAGACAAGAATGATCCAACCACCCGGCGGTTAACTGAAGTTTATTCATTATACGAAGAAGCTTGCCAACGCTCAGGGGTTATCGATTTTGCGGAAATGCTACTACGCTCACTTGAGTTGTTACGTGACAATGCAGATATTTTGCAGCATTACCAACAACGCTTCCAGCATATTTTAGTTGACGAATTCCAAGACACTAACACCTTACAATACGCATGGATTCGCTTACTCGCTGGTACCAACACTATCCCTTTTGTGGTTGGTGATGATGATCAATCAATCTATGGTTGGCGAGGTGCGAAAATTGAGCATATCCAAAATTTCTCACGAGACTTTCCCCTAACTCAAGTTACAAAGCTAGAACAAAACTATCGCTCATCCGGCAATATATTAAATGCAGCCAATGCTGTTATTGATAACAACCAAGGTCGTCTGGGCAAAAACCTCTGGACAGATGGAGGAGATGGCGATCTTATCCACCTTTATGCCGCCTACAATGAAATCGAAGAAGCCACCTATATAGCCTCACGTATTCAGCAATGGGTGAGTCATGGCAACTCGCATAAGGATATTGCTATTCTTTATCGCTCCAATGCGCAGTCGCGTGTATTTGAAAGCACACTCAATGAAAACGCCATTGCTTATCGCGTTTACGGGGGGCAACGCTTCTTTGATCGCGCAGAAATTAAAGATGCCCTCGCCTATTTACGCCTAACCTCAAATCGTCACGATGACCCTTCTTTTGAACGCATCATCAACCAACCAACACGCGGTATTGGTGAAAAAACGGTTGGCATGATTAGAGAAAATGCAAGAAACAGCAGTATTTCAATGTGGCAATCAACAAAAGTGCTTTTAGAAAATAGCGCCTTTACACCTCGCGCTTCCACTGCAATTACTGGGTTTATGACGTTGATCAATACTATATCATCAGATATTGATGGTCAGCCACTTGATGCGCAAGTTGAACACGTGATTGAATATTCCAAGCTGAAAGATCACTATTTAAAGAAAGACAAGGGCGATGCTGGGCAAGCACGCATTGAAAATCTTAACGAATTAATATCTGCTGCCCAAGGTTTTCACTATAAACCTGATGATGAACATGCTGATATGGATTTTCTAACGGCTTTTTTGTCTCACGCATCTCTTGAGGCAGGCGAAGGACAAGGTCAGACAGGTGATGATTGCGTACAGCTTATGACACTTCACTCAGCCAAAGGACTTGAATTTCCGTTAGTGTTTTTAGTGGGACTGGAAGAAGGACTATTCCCGCATAAGATGTCTGAAGAAGAACCTGGACGACTAGAAGAGGAACGTCGCTTATGCTATGTAGGGATTACCCGCGCCGAAAAACAACTAGTTATTACATACGCTGAACAGCGCAGGCTATATGGTGATACACTTTATGGCGTACCCTCGCGTTTTTTAAAGGAAATACCTGACGTATTAATAGAAGAAATTCGCCCCAAAGTAAAAACATGGCAGTCAAATTATGAAAGAACACCCAGACCTGCCTCAGCAATAAAAACCAATGAAACAGGTATGGCGATTGGGCAAAACGTAGCGCATGCAAAATTTGGTGACGGCATTATCACCGACGTAGAAGGTGCTGGCAGCCATGCACGCGTGCAAGTCAACTTTAATGAAGCAGGCAACAAATGGCTAGTTTTAAGCTATGCAAAACTGAAGTCAATCTAAAAATCAACTAAAACGCTTCTTTCTTTACCATTTTCATTTTTTCTATCTGCACCGCTTTAAAGCGCCCCTGATAAACCAATACAACCTCTGCTGAAGTATTAAAGTCACCTGAAATAAGTGACAGTAAAATAGAGTCCTTATTATTAGGTGCCAGAAAACTAAACTTCACGGTATTTGAAAACTCTGAATGCATCGCAACATTCTCATGTACTAAAATATTTTTCGGGGTATCTTTATTGCATACTTCTTTCAAATAAGCTTTATTCTTTACCACTTTTAAAGTTCGAGAAATACAGCCTCTAGGGTTATCAGCACTTGCAAGTCCCGACAAGTCAAACTTAAATATTTTCCCATCCAAATCTTGTAACTTTAGCGGTAGCAACTTACGCAAGTAAGAAGGCTTCCCATTTTTTCTCCCCGTGTAAATATTCTTTTCAACAACTTCCCGAAAAAAAGAATACCCACCACTTCCGCCATTAAAAGCCACATTTAAGGACTTATTATCTTTAATATCCCAAGTCATAGGGTTTACAGAGAAAGGTTTATCTTTGAAATCACCAATAAACTCTGTACCCGTTTTATTTTTATTAAAGAAAGTAAATGAGTCGGCCACTTGCTCATTACCTTTTACAACAAAAGATTGATTATTAAAATCCTCTTCTGTCAACCTTGTAGCCGAACCATTATTTGAACTAGATCCACCGCAAGCAGCAAGAAACAAACTAGACGTTAGTATTAACGAGCTTATAACTTTATTATTTCGATTCATTTCACTGACCTTGGCCATTTAAAAAATACTGTAATTATAACAGCTTACAATTAATATATTGCTTTAACCGATAAGCTGTAAAAAGACTCAAACTAAGCCAAGCTCTCTTCTTTAACATTTTGTAACTCTACCACTAATGCATCGGGTAGTTTCAATGCTTGAGCTAACTCACCTAAATACGCTTTTTCCATTGAGTTTTCTTTATCGGTAACTACTGCAGAGACTAAATAAATCTCTGAGGCCATTGCCTGATCTTCTGCTAACGCTGCTACCTCCTTAACATCCAAAGGTTTATTAATTTCTGCTTGCAACAAAGCAGCAACCTCAGGGCTTAAGCCAAGTTTTTTAATTTGCTCTTCAATAGCAGTAATTTCTTTGTTATTCACATGGCCATCCGCTTTGGCTGCTGCAACCATCGCTTTTAATAAAACTTGACTGCGTTTATTAGCCTCATCTTTATCAAGCTCATTTATTGGAATAAGCTTGGCATTGTTAGCCATGTCTTTAGCATCTTGATTATCTTGCATTTTCTCAGCTTGCCAATTTTGGTATGCCTGCCAGCCTATCCCTCCGATTGCCGCAAGGCTGCCAATTTTTAATGCCGAACCTGTAATACGCCTACCCGCACCAGTCCCCAGCAATAACGCCAGCACACCTACTGCCATCGCGCCTTTTTTCATCCCGTCAACTGTCGCATCATAACCTTCTTCTCCTTCTTTTGGCATTTGTAGCTTTTCTTCGGCGATTTCTCGCCCTTTATTGGCATATTCCTTACCTGTTTTAAGTAGTTCATCTAAAAATGATTGTGCATCCATGTTTCACTCCTGGTTAACTTATTTAAAAACTCCGAATACCTAGTTGGATTCTGCTAGATTCCTTTACTATTTATAGGGCTAATCTAGCATAATTCAAGTATTGTCGCATAAGCTAAGTTTTCATTTAACGGTCAGAAACTCATTCTTACAGGCACAAAAAAACGAGGCCGAAGCCTCGCTTTTTAAAGTAACAAATTAATTAAAAATTAAAGCGCTACGATATTCTCTGCTTGAGGACCTTTCTGACCATCAGTAACAGTGAACTCAACTTTTTGACCTTCATTTAAAGTCTTAAAGCCATCACCTGTGATAGCGCTGAAGTGTGCAAAAACATCTGGGCCGTCTTCTTGCTCGATAAAGCCAAAGCCTTTAGATTCGTTGAACCATTTTACTGTTCCAGTAGTTGTAGACATAGTATTTCCTATTATTTCAATATTAAAAATTTATAAAATAACCAACATGGTTATTTTATGGTTTTGCTGAAGTGGTGTTGTATGACTTATGAAATCAGGACGAGGTACTAAATGGAACTTCGATATTTCTTGCATAAATATAAAAAACTTACTTTCAAGCTGGGTGCATTATATACCACTGGCAGGGTGAGTCAAATATTAACCTGAGCCAAAACTTTTTTAACAAAAGGAATCGTTATAACCGCTTTTTGTTTTAGGCTTTCGTCATCCAATGTATCTAAAATTTTCATTAAAGACTCTATATCCCTGGGATAACGACGATGTAAATAACTAACCACAAGGTTATTCAATAAAAAACCTCTTTTGTTAGCTCTTAATTGCAAAGCGGTAACGGTGTCCTCGTCATTAAGTGCCTGTAACTGTAAACTCCCCCCCCAAATCAAGCGTGAGGCTAAATCTGGTAATTCACAATCTAGCTTGCGTGGATTCTGTTTTGTGCTTATCAATAACAGCTGTTTCTGTTCGCGGCTTGTGTTAATCAGATTAAATAATGCGGTTTCCCAAGTCAAATCCCCGACCACATAATCAACATCATCAATAACAATTAAGTGTGACTGATGGTGACCACTCAAAACCTCAATACCTGATGGTTTCATAATTTTTAGTGGAATATAACTAACAACTTGACTGGTTTCAGCATCTCTAGCGCAACTAGCTTGTAATAAATGTGTTTTCCCAGAGTGAGGCCCACCCCATAGAACCATTTGTTGTGCTTTATTCCTTATCGACAAAAAATCTTGAAGCAATGCAACAGCTTCAGCATTTGGCTTATTTTCTCCACAATAGAATGAATCAAATCGAAACCCATCACGCAATTTTACATTTAAAGTGATTTGTTGTGGAGTATTATCAGGCATTGGCATTTTGAGCTTTACCTTAAGCTTCTGATGCTTCTGCACCGTGCTCAACAATCACGTCTTCATCACCATATAAATGACTAGCTTTATACGATTGACTAAAATATCGCATGATAACTGCCAATACTGCAAAAACCGGTAACGCCAATAAAATACCGAAGAAACCAAAAAGTTGCCCGCCTGCCAAAACTGAAAATATCACTGCGACAGGGTGCAAGCCGATTTTATCACCCACTAACAAAGGGGTAAGAATAGTGCCTTCTATGGCTTGCGCTACAATAAAAACAAGCGACACCCAGACTAAATTCATTGGATCATGTGTTTGTAACATAACTGCAATTCCAGCGACTAATATACCTACGATAAGCCCCATATAAGGAATAAAACTTAGTACTCCTGCCAACATACCAATTAATAATGCAAACTCTAAACCAACTAGTTTTAATCCGATAGCGTAGATTGTACCTAATGCCAGCATTACCAACATCTGCCCACGCAAAAAAGCACCTAAAACTTCATCAGACTGCTTTGCCAATAATGAAACGATTGGCTCTGCTTTACGTGGCAATAGGTCATGAATATAGGCGACTAAATGATCCCAGTCTCTTAATAAGTAAAAGGTTATTACCGGTATTAAAAATAGGTTTGCCGCCCAACCTGCTACAACAAACCCAGAGCGGGTAACGGTACGAATTAAACTTTTAACAAAGCTACCTGCATTTGAAAACTGCTCGGCGAATGTAATTTTTAATTGTTCAACTTCCAAAGCAGGGATACTTATACCAAAAGTATCCTTTAATGTAGGTTCAAGGTTAACCATCAACCAGTCTAGATAACCAGGTGCTTTTGTAATTAAAAGACGTATTTGAGAATCAATTAAAGGAACCAAAAACATCAATAATGGCAGAACAATCAAAAAAGCCACAAAGAAAACGCATACTACGGATAATGTACGAGAAATATTCCAAGTTTCTAAACGATCAACCAGAGGATCCCCTAAATAAGCCAATAATGCACCCGCCACAAAAGGTAGTAAAATCGGGGCCAATAAATACAATAGTGCCGAGGCAATGATAAACAAAGCCAACCAAAACCAGCGCGCACTCTGTGTCATAAAAACCCCTTACAATTTTAGTAGAATAAAGTGACTATTATACCCACATTCAAAAACAAAAAATGCTGCTTACAATCGATGTTTTTTGCAAAAACGACTCCAGCACAAAACATACAGTACGCCACTGATCACGGTTGTTAAAGCCACCGCCACCTTAATAAATAACAATGCTAAATTTGGTAATGGAGCAACCACTAGATGAAATAACAAACCCAATACAAACACCACCTGCATTGCCGTATTAATTTTACTACTGACCAAGGGAGACATTTCTAAGTTACGTGTTTTCCATTGATAATAAGCTGCACCTGCAACAATGATGGCATCGCGTGCCACGACAATTACCGCTAACCAAATCGGAATAAGCTCTTTCACTGCCAAAGAGACAAAAATGACAATTAATAATAACTTATCTGCAATCGGGTCAAGAAAAGATCCTAAACGACTCTGCCAGTGAAATTTTCGCGCTGAAAATCCATCTAAAGCATCAGATAAACCAGCGATAAAAATCAAAACCAGAGCGACCATCCATTCCTCATGGTGCAAATAAAAAGCAATCGGTAAAACTAGAAGTATCCGAAAAGCACTAATTATATTAGGTAGATGATGCAATTGTTGTTGTTAACTCCTTTTGTTACGCCTCCTCGAGGAGCCTGCCCGAGAACTGTAACCGTAGCAAGAGAAAGCAATAAAGCAATTTTGCGACAGATCTTTTGGTCATTTTCAGCGAATAGTTGTTCTGCATGCGCTTTTCAGTCATTTGTAAGCAAAGCACTAAATATTCGATGGGAATTAGCGGAAAATATGACCCAAATAGTATTTTCGTAGTAGGCTAATCAGTTCTCATACAAGCTCCTAGCTACAACTCTAGCACATCACGCATATTAAAGACCCCTGCCTTGTTTTTATCTTGCTTTACCCAAAGCGCAGCACGCACAGCGCCATTCGCAAAAGTCATTCGACTAGAAGCTTTATGGCTAATTTCAATTCGCTCACCAATATCAGCAAACATAACGGTATGCTCGCCGACAATATCTCCTGCTCGAATCGTTTGAAAACCAATGGTTTTTCGTTTACGTTCGCCAGTTTCACCTTCTCGACAGTAAACAGCATCGCTTGCTAAATCACGCCCCAGTGTATTTGCAATAACTTCACCCATCGCTAGCGCCGTACCTGAAGGTGCATCGACTTTATGACGATGATGCGCCTCGATAATTTCAATATCGACACTGTCACCCAATACTTTAGCGGTCATTTCCAACAACTTTAAGCTTAGAGTTACGCCGACACTATAGTTCGCAGCAAACACTATAGGAATTGACTTTCCGGCGGTATCTATTTGTGCTTTCTCATCTTCAGTAAAGCCTGTCGTCCCAATCACCATGGCTTTATTGTTTTTAACACACCAGTCCAGATGATTAAGTGTGGGGGCTGGGCGTGTAAAATCGACAAGTACATCAAAGTCATTTTTTGACGCATCAAGGCTTTCAGCAATAATAACGTTATTTTTACCCAAACCTGCCTCTTCGCCAGCATCTGCTCCGATCAACGAACTTTCAGGGTGCTCTGTCGCTACACTTAATTGAGCCATATCTGATTCAGCACAAGCTTCCATCAAGATTTTACCCATTCTGCCTGCCGCGCCCACTATTGCTATTTTGATCATTTTATTTACCTAAAAGCCTTCTGAGAAGTTTATCCTTCTTTCTCAGCATCAAACCAATCTTTTACATTATCGAAAAATGAGCGTGCCTTATCGCCCCAACCATGTTGTTGCGGACTATGTTTTTCACCGCCTTTTGCAAGCGCTGCTTCAAACTGTTCTAACAACTTCTTTTGCTTACTCGTGAGATTGATAGGAGTTTCTACCTCAATTTTACACAATAAATCACCTACCGAACTACTACGAACCGATTTAACACCTTTACCACGTAGACGAAAAACCTTACCCGTCTGTGTTTCAGGTGGTATTTTTAAGTTTACTTCACCCGATAAAGTCGGCACTTTAATCGTTCCACCCAAAGCAACTTGCGAGAAACGTACTGGCATCACACAGTGTAAATTATTCGCATCGCGACTAAATAACGCATGGTCTTTAAGATGCATTTGCACATACAAGTCACCTGCTGGGCCACCATTAATCCCTGCTTCGCCTTCACCACTTAAACGAATTCGGTCACCAGTATCTACCCCTTCAGGGATTTTAACTTCCAGGGTTTTATTTTCTTCAACTCGCCCCTCACCATCACAAGTATCACAGGGGTCTGAAATTGTTGTACCAGCACCTTGGCAATGTGGACAAGTCTGCTGCACCGCAAAAAAACCTTGCTGAATTCGCACCTGACCTTGCCCCTGACACGTGCCACATGTTTCTGGTGTTGATCCTTCTTTTGCGCCCGATCCATCACATGTAGTACAGGTTTTTTTAGTGGGTATACGTATATCAACCGTCGTACCAAACACGGCTTCTTCCAAGGTTAACTCCAAGTTGTACTGCATATCACTGCCGCGATATGCAGCATTTGCGCCACCACCTTGTCCGCCTCTACCACCAAAAATATCTTCGAAAATATCACCGAAGCCACCGAAACCTGCACCACCACCAAACCCAGCACCCCCGCTACCGTCCACACCTGCATGACCAAATTGGTCATAGGCTGCACGCTTTTGAGAATCAGATAAAATTTCGTAAGCTTCTTTTACTTCTTTAAACTTATGTTCGGCCTCTTCGTTATCGGGATTACGATCAGGGTGAAACTTCATCGCCATACGACGATAAGATTTTTTTAATTCGCCCTCACTACAGTTCTTTTGAACACTGAGGATTTCGTAGTAACATTGTTTGGACATTTTAAAGAACTCTATATTTCTAAAACAAAATAAGGCGCATCGATTTTCACCCGATACACCTTACCGTAAATTAAGGAGCTCTGAATAGCCTAGCTGGATTCTGGCAACGCCAAGTTTTCAAGTTCGAGGCATTTATTTTAAGCATAGTCACTCTATGGTTAAAATAAATAACAAAGAAATTGGAAACTTGGCTAAGCCCCCGTAGGGCGATCTTACAAGACACCAACTCCGTTGTTGTAATTTTTTTCGAAGGGAGCGACCATTCTCAAAAAATACGCCTAGGACTTAGTACCTTGTAAACTCGCAGAATCCAACTAGGTTATTCAGACATTCCTTAAGGAACCTAGCTTTGGAATAACTAGGTGCAAATAAAAAAACGTTACGCTTTTTTATCACCTTCATCTACTTCTTCAAACTCTGCATCAACAACATCATCGTCTTCTGCAGAAGCTGTTTGCTCGCCTTCTGGTGCAGCACCTGCTTCACCACCCGCAGCAGCTTGTGCCAAGGTACCCGATGCTTCCATTAGCTCTTGAGATTTTTTATCAATCGCCTCTTTATCATCACCTTGTGCTACTTCTTTAAGCTCAGCAACTAAACCTTCAACCTTAGTCTTTTCCGCAGCATCCACTTTATCGCCGTATTCAGCGAGTGATTTTTCAGTCGCATGCACTAAGCCATCCGCCTGATTACGTGCATCTACTAGCTCTCGCGCTTTTTTATCCTCATCAGCATGTGCCTCGGCATCTTTAACCATTGCATCCACTTCTTCATCCGATAATCCTGATGAGGCCTTAATCACAATTGACTGTTCTTTGCCTGTCGCTTTATCTTTAGCCGACACATTCAAAATACCGTTAGCATCAATATCCAACGTTACTTCGATTTGAGGCTGGCCACGCGGTGCAGGCGGAATATCCGTCAAGTCAAAACGACCCAGTGATTTATTACCCGATGCCATCTCGCGCTCACCTTGCAATACATGAACCGTTACTGCATTTTGATTATCATCTGCTGTCGAAAAAACCTGCTGCGCTTTGGTTGGAATTGTGGTGTTCTTTTCGATTAACTTAGTCATTACCGCACCCATTGTCTCAATACCTAAAGACAATGGCGTAACATCTAATAAGAGAACATCAGTAACGCTTCCACCTAAAACACCACCTTGAATCGCCGCACCCACTGCTACTGCTTCATCAGGGTTTACATCTTTACGTGGTTCTTTACCAAAAAAGTTAGTTACCGCTTCTTGAACCATTGGCATGCGTGACTGACCGCCGACTAAAATCACATCATTGATTTCAGAGGCTTTTAAGCCTGCATCTTTCAACGCTGTCTTACATGGATCAATCGTACGCTTTACTAAATCTTCAACTAAAGACTCAAGTTTGGCACGCGTCACTTTCACGTTTAAATGTTTAGGTCCAGACGCATCTGCCGTTACATAAGGCAAGTTCACATCAGTTTGCGTTGCTGATGAGAGCTCAATTTTAGCTTTCTCAGCAGCTTCTTTTAAGCGCTGAAGCGCTAATGGGTCATTATGTAAATCAACGCTATTATCTTTCTTAAACTCATCCGCTAAGTAGTCAATTAAGCGCATATCGAAATCTTCACCACCGAGGAATGTATCACCGTTGGTTGCTAATACTTCAAACTGGTATTCGCCGTCTATTTCTGCGATTTCGATGATGGAAACATCAAACGTTCCACCACCTAAGTCATAAACCGCAATCGTGCTATCGCCGCTAGACTTGTCCATTCCGTAAGCTAATGCCGCTGCTGTTGGCTCGTTAATGATTCGTTTAACATCTAAACCAGCTATTTTACCCGCATCTTTAGTTGCTTGACGTTGAGAGTCATTAAAGTAAGCAGGTACGGTTACGACAGCTTCGGTGACACCCTCGCCTAAGTAGTCTTCGGCGTCCTTTTTAAGCTTTTGCAAAATACGTGCAGAAACTTCTGGAGGTGACATTTTTTTGCCATTTGCCTCTACCCATGCATCACCATTTTCTGCTTTTATAATTTTGTATGGCACAAGTTTAATATCTTTTTGAACCGCATCTTCATCAAAAGTACGACCAATTAAACGCTTGATGGCGTACAGTGTATTCTCAGGGTTTGTTACCGCTTGACGTTTTGCTGGCGAGCCCACTAAAACCTCATCATTAGCAAATGCAACTATCGACGGCGTTGTGCGATCGCCTTCTGCATTTTCGATAACTTTAGGTTTATCACCTTCCATTACCGCGATACAAGAATTTGTTGTTCCTAAATCAATTCCGATTATCTTTCCCATTATGTCTTCCTCTTGTGGCGCATATGTGTGACAACAGCGCTTTAAATATTATGTTGTTGTAAATGTGTGGTTATGTTTTTACTTATCAAGCTTTGAGGTAAAAAAAGTAATAAATGGTTTAATTCTTTACCACCATCACCATCGCTGGTCTTACCAACCTGCCGTTTAAGGTATAGCCTTTTTGCATTACCGCACTAACATGACCTTCTTCATATTCTTCACTCGGTTGCATCGCCATTGCTTGGTGTAATTCTGGATCAAACTTATCACCCAGCGGTTCGACTGCTTTTAAGCCAAACTTTTCCATTGCGGAATCAAATACTTTTTTAGTGAGTGCCACGCCTTCCTTGATTTGCGCAACATCACCTTCTGCCGCCAGGCCCATTTCCATGCTGTCAGCTACCGGCAATAATTCTTCGATAAACTTTTTAGCGGCAAACTTATGCGCATCTTCAACCTGTTTTTCATTACGACGACGTTGATTATCTAAATCAGCTTTTAATCGTAGCACCGTATCCCAGTTTTCATCTGCCTTGGCTTGCGCTTGCACCAGCTGATCTTCCAAAGAGAGCTCCTCTGTTGACCCCTCTGCACTATCCGCTTCATTAACAAACTCTTGCTCATCAAGCTCGCTTTTATCAAGGTTATCAGCATTATCAATGATTTCTTCAATATCGTCTTGTTTATCAGAATGACTCATGACTTTCCCTATTCTATATGACTAATTAATGCGTTATAAAGTGGGGTTTCTATCTAGAAGTTCAAGATTTTTATTCGAATTTTTATAGAAAATTATTACACATCTTGAATAGAAAGTAATATTGGGAAAACAGGCAAGTTAAACTGGACTAGAAACAACGCCTTAAGGAAACACTGATTAAGTCCAATAAAATACTGACAAACCCCACGAGAACAGCCTTTATTTTTTTTATAATAATTGGGAAATTATAAAGTTCCGATACTTGCAGCAGGTTTGATTCTTGTATGCCTACGCACTAATTAAGCCTGTGAAAATAACTACATCAGACAATACTTCAACGTACAACATTGCAAAAAACCAATGATAAAGCTCGCTAAAACGGCTTAACAACCACCATAATTAGAATACCAATAGTAATAAATAAAGGCAGCTCATTAAGCCAACGATAATACTTACCACTATGCTCAAGATGCCCTGCTTCCATCTGCTTTACTTTAATACGACACCACCAATGGTACGCCAGCAAAAAGCCTACTAATAATAATTTCACGTGCAACCAAGCGCCTGTAACACCGTACCCCAACCAAAGCCATGAACCTAAAGTAATAGCGATCATCATCATAAGCGTCATAAAGCCATATAGTTTACGACCCATAATGGCAAGTCGATCAACCTGTTGACCTGCTTTTTTGCCTTCAACAAAGTGCACAAAAATACGTGGCAAATAAAAGATGCCTGCCATCCAAGACATTACAAATAAAATATGAAAGGTTTTTAAATATAAATAAAACAATTCAGACCCCTTTGGTTTGCGCTAATAAAATTTCAGGTATCGTCTCAGCAGCCCCAAGATAAGGTGCAATCTTTATTTCAACCTCAGGATGTGTATCTTGAACCGGCGCAATTTGTGCAGGAATATCTTCCGATACATGACGGCCAGCAGATAAAAAATACGGCAAGACGATAATTTCTGTCGCGCCCTGCTCTATCGCATTCAGCAAACCTTGTGGAATACTCGGTTCATCCAGCTCTAAAAAAGCACAACTAACGCGATCAAAATCATGGGCTTGCTGGGAAAACTGATGAGTAACTTTACGCACCTCATCATTAGATGCCATACGCCGGCTTCCGTGCGCAATAATTACGACGTGCTTCATGGGATAAATCTCAACAGGGGTTTAAAAAGTATACGCATGATACTATTCTAACGGTAATATTCATAATTATCATGTTGCCCTGTCTCGAAACACCACCAAAACAAGTAACGAAATAGATAGGCAACAAACTTTAACAAACAAAAAAGGAGAAACTCGGTGAAACTAAAAGGATTACTCATAGCTGGCGCTCTAATAACATTAAGTGCCTGCACCCAAGAAACCCAAAACCAATTCGGACGTGCCATCAATAACTGGACAGGCACTGATGGTATCTTAGAAATTTATGCTGGCAACACGTTGGTAAAACGTTTTATGAAAATTGATAAGCTGACGACCGCGTCGGGTACGGGTAATGACAAAGACCGACCATACCGTTATGGTTATGGTTACCTTGATAAAAATTTAAACAATGTAATAGATACCGATGAGAAAAAGAAAATCTATTTCGAGTTTAGTGATTACTCTACGTCTTATATTTTCTTTGAAAACCCAAAATAAAGAGAATTTTTCAGGTGTGGATGATGAATACAAAAGGTTGAAATCTCAACCAATAGCTCTTTCACCAGAACCCCTGTTAAGGAATCTCTGAATAACCTAGCTGAGTTCTGGCAACGCCAAGTTTTCAAGTTCGAGGCATTTTTTTTTGCATAGTTATTCTATGGTAAAAACAAATAACGAAGAAATTGGAAACTTGGCTAAGCCGCGCAAGCTAACAAAAGAGGTGAGCCTACAAGGCATCAATTCCGTTATTGTGAATTTTTGTGAAGGGAGCGACCATTCTCAAAAAATACGCCTAGGACTTGACGCCTTGTAAGCTCGCAGAATTCAACTAGGTTATTCAGAAATTTCTTAAGATTTCACCGAATAAATATAACCTCTCATCTAAGAGAGGTTATATTTTCTAAATTCGATAGTTGCGATCAATCTTTAAAGAATATTTTGAATCCCCCTTCTTAGGGATTAAAGCAGGCTCAACCGGCACACCAATCATTAAAACATCTGAAGGCGCATGCCGACTATCCAAGGTTACGCCATGCTTATCATCTAGGTCTAAATCACTCCAAAAGTGCTTTGAGGTAATATCATAATTAAACGATGCTAACTGTAGTGTTTGAACCCCTTTAGAGGCTAGTTGTTTATCCATAGCCGATACAAACTTATTTGGCAGCGTCTTTGGCAATAGATCAGTCAAAATATCATACTCATTACTCTGACTGTTTCGATTTTTAGATACCTGAACTTCTAAAGATTTTTTATCAGATATGAAGTTTCTACCTGCCTCTTCCGTTTGATAAACCATCACTTTTTGCGTAATGCTATCGACTGTACTTTTTAATTTATCAGGTGACTGCAAAAAGCCAAAAATTGATGAAAACCCTAACACCAAAGCGATAGTAGCAGTCGAATAGAAGGCAGGCGATGCCATTAAATCTGAAAAACGAGAAGCTGAATACACTTCTATCTTTATCTTCTTATTACTCATGAATTAATCCCATTATTTTATTTTTATTATTTGCTAGAATTTTTAGTATTTATTTAAGGTAAAAATAATACACAAGCAACCCTTTATCAATCATATTACGCCGAACGGCAGGTTTTAAGCTCATTATCAAGACCTAATCCCCAGATAGAAAACACGATGACAGCACAAGCCTTTGATTCCATAGAATATCCCAAAAATACTCGATTAATCTACGGGTGAAACGACTATTTTTTTGCATGCCCTATGAAACCAAATACTTGCACTCTCATTCGCGTTTCTATTTGGAGATTAGAGCAAGGACTGAATTTTCAGCTCATTTGCAGGTCTGACTTCATAATAATTGCTAACAATCACTACTGAGATAATTATCATGCAACTGATTTTTTCACGCATTATTTCTTTTTCAATTCTGCTTTCATTCGTATTAAGCAGTCAGTTACAGGCTAAAACATCCACTACAAACAATGGTATTGGTCTTAAACGATACAACTTAAAAGCCGCGGAAGTATTGATTCAAAATGAGTTAATCAAACAGATTACAGTGACCAATATTATAAAAAATAACGCCCCGTATAAAGTTAGCGTCGAACCTGGCCGTATGGGTGGCGGTACAGCTGTTGATACCTTATCCTTCGAAGCTAAAGCTGCACCAAGAAGAGTCGCGCATGCCGCCTTACGAAAATCAGCACCCATTGCTAGAGGCGCATCCTCCACCAATGTACGTGAAAAAGGTGTTGATGAGGCTGATTTAGTCAAAACAGATGGGCGTTATTTGTTTTCTTTAGGCTCGCTTGGCAAAAACCAAGGTCTGCGTATTTATGATACGCGTCATCAAGGCTCAAAATTAAAACAGATTTCAGCACTGGGTTTTGAAAAAAATATGACTTTAAAGGGCATCTACCTGCTTGGCGCACAACAAAAGCTGGTCATAATTGCTCAAACTTACCAAAATTACGTTAACCAAAAATCGACAAAAAGAAAATTTAGACACCACCGCTGGGGCGGAAATACACGACTCATTTTTATTGATATTCGTAACAAATACAAACCACGCATTACGCGCCAAGCAAATCTAGAAGGCTCACCCCGCAGTAACTACCGCATTGATAATCAGCTGTATGTGGTGCTAAACAGCTATTCATTTAGCCTACCACCAACCTATAAAACGATCACCAGCAATAAGCCTATTACTCAACAGCAGTATCAAAATGAAAAACAACGTCTGATTAATACGATTAAAGCATGGCGCATTGACACACAATTACCACAATACAATGAACGAGGTAAGCACGGCACGCATAGCCTCATAAAAAATGGCAACTTTTACATTAACATTAATGATATTCGCTCATTTTCTTTAAGTGTTGCTGTAGCGATTGATTTAAATGCAACGCAATTTAAAGCCGATGGTATTGCCTACTTTGATTCACCAGAAACAGTTTATGTAACACCCAAATCGATGTATCTCACCAGTCACTTTTACAACAACACAATTAAACCTTACGCGCTCGACACCAATGCATTCCCACGTCAATACCCTAAAACACTAATTCATAAATTTGCGCTCAAAAGTGGTCAATTTGATTATCGTGGTTCTGGAATAGTGCTAGGTAATTTGGGCTGGAATCAAATGAGCACCTTTCAACTTGATGAAGATAAACAAGGCAACTTGCGCGTCGTTACCAGCAACTGGAATGCAGCCAATAAAAAGAACAAATCAAACGACCCCGCGACACGTTCACCGGTTATTTTAACCGCACTAGGCGAACAACATGGCAAGCTAGTTACGCTATCCCGCTTACCCAACCGGTATTACCCACAACCTTTAGGTAAAAAAGGCGAGAGTTTATACGGTGCAAGGCTGTTTGATGATTACGCCTACTTTGTCACCTTCCGCCGTACCGACCCGCTGTATGTGATTGATATGCGTAACCCTCGCTCCATGAAACTTGCAGGCAAGCTGGTAATCCCAGGTTTTTCTGATTACTTACACCCAATAGACAATGGTTTATTACTCGGCATCGGCAAAGAAATTGAAGTACTGAAAAATGGGCAAACAGGAAGAAGCAAAGGCTTAAAACTCTCTTTATTTGATATTCGAAACCCTGCACGCCCGCGAGAAATCAGCAAAATCATCATCGGCAATCAAACCAGCAACACCCAAGTAAGCCGAAATCATCACGCACTCACCACCCTTAAAGTGGGCAATAGCAGTATTACCCGGCTATTAATGCCAGCAACTATTTATGATAAAGACAATAGGCGTAATATTGCAGGGCTACACCGATTCGAGATAGATAGTCGCCACAAAAAAATCACCCACCTCGGAAAAATAAACGCGCTAACTAATAATAAAAACCAATGGTACTGGAACTATAACGACCGTAGCATCATGATTGGTGAGCGGGTATTTTATTTTCACCAAGGTAAGTTCCAAGAAGCACCTTGGCGATAAATCATTTAGTCTTATTTAGGAGAACCTGATTAAGTCGATTAGAATTTAGCGCAGAAAAATCTGTCGCTATTTTTCATGAAGTGAGACGTAATAGTTATTCTATTGCGTCAATCTTCGTGGAAAATATCGGCGGATTTGGCAAGCTAAAAATAGTTAGACTTGATCAGGGTTTCCTTTAGTGGCAATGAAAGCCCCATTGCCACTAATACAAATACACCAGATACCCAAAGGCAAGCAACCATTCCTGCTTGCTGGTAAATCAAGCCTGATAGCACTGTTCCGGTAAGCCTTCCTCCGGCATTCGCCATATAATAAAAGCCTACATTTAGTGCTACGTTGTCATGTTCGGCATAGGCCAAAATCAAGTAGGAATGCACGGCTGAATTAATCGCAAAAACAACACCAAAGACCATTAAACCGATGATGATGGTTGTTGATGGATTCCAGCCTTGCATTAAAGCTAATGCAATGCCTGCTGGCACTAGTGCAAGTACAAATGCTAGTAATGATGCGCTCCTCCCTGTCGGCTGGTGTTGGCGTAATAATTTGGGGGTGAGCGCTTGTACGATTCCGTAGGCGATAACCCATAAGGCTATGAATGAGCCAACCTGTGAGAAGCTCCAGCCCAACTTTTCGTATAAGAAGACTGGTAACGCAACCACAAACCAAATATCTCTCGCGCCGAATAGAAAAAAGCGTGCCGCTGATAACCAGTTAATTTCTCTACTTTGGGAAAATACTTGGCTGAACTTTGGTTTATTTTTAGCTTTGCCCATCTCATGCGGCAACAAACCATATGTTATTAACAACACTACCAATAGCCCAGCCGCTAACACTAACAAGGCGCTTCTAAAGCCAAACAAGTCCAACAAAAAAGCCCCTAAAAAGAACCCTACTCCCTTCAAAGCATTTTTAGAACCCGTTAATACTGCGACCCATTTAAACAACTTCGGGTCATCTTTTGCTGTTTTAACTAAACTTTTAACCCCTGATTTTGCTGACATTTTATTCAAGTCTTTAGCGATACCTGACAATGCCTGTGCCAGCATCACATAAACCACTGATAACATCGAATCCGTTACCGTTAACATTAATAAAGCGATGATTTGTAACGCCATGCCGATATGCATGGTTACGTTTAAGCCTAGCCTTGCTCCCAGCCAACCACCCACTAAATTCGTTACAATGCCAAAAAACTCATAGAATAAAAACAACATGGCAACTTCAAGCGGTGAGTAACCTAGCAGGTGAAAATACAACACCACCAGCATACGAATCGCACCGTCGGTGAGGGTAAATGCCCAGTAACCTGCGGTAATTGTGGCGTAGTGTTTTGTTTGAGTATTCAATGTTAATTATCTTTAACGCGCTGCAACGCGACCAGCATTCCGCGTAGAATATTTAACTCACTGGGGGATATTTTGGTACGCCCATACAAGCGGCGCAAACGCGTCATTAAATGTTTTGGTTGCTTTGGGTCAAGAAAACCTACTTCTATCATTACCGCCTCAAGGTGCTGGTAATATGACTCCATCGCATCAACTGTAACGACTTCTGCGTCAGTTTTTTTAGAAGGCTCTTGTCCTGACGCTGAAGGCTCTTGTTCTAAAGCTGAAGTCTCCTGCTCCAACGCTGATGACAGGCTTGCCACACGACATTCATAGCCTAGTAATTGCACTGCCGATGCTAAATTTAGTGAGCTGTACTCAGGGTTCGTCGGTATATGCACCAAACTATGGCAGAGTGCTAGTTCAGCATTGGTGATCCCTGAATTTTCTCTTCCAAAGACCAATGCAATTTTAGCTGACCTTGCTTTTTTTACCGCCTGCTCACCACAGGTTCTAGCATCCAACACATCCCATTTTATGCTACGCGCATCACGCGCACTGCTGCCAACCACCCATTCGCACCCCACTAAAGCCGCTTGCAAGCTTTCAACCACCACCGCATTATCTA
The DNA here is from genome assembly GCA_026989145.1 of Thiotrichaceae bacterium. Classification (GTDB taxonomy): domain Bacteria; phylum Pseudomonadota; class Gammaproteobacteria; order Thiotrichales; family Thiotrichaceae; genus Cocleimonas. Next base: position 3,549 of record JALSJU010000061.1, on the reverse strand, counting down.
GCACATCACTGGCATTAGATGATAGGGTAGTTGCTTGAGCATCAGGAAACGACTTAGGATTTACCAGATAAAGTGTTGATAACCCCATCGTTTTCATCGCACGCGCAGCCGACCCGATATTACCGGGGTGTGAGGTTTGAATTAATACAATTCTAATATTCGCTAAACTATTTATTGCAGACATTTTTCTGTTAAACTCTCGCGCCTTATAAACTATTAGAAGTAATAGCTCAGAATGTTTATATTTTAATTCAGATCGAGGAGCTTTCGCACGCAGAATGTGAGCATATAATAATATGTGACCATTCGAGTACGAAAGCAACGACGAGCTGGATGAAAAGATGAATATTCTGTGCTTTTACGTGGGTATTCTTATGCATCCTATGCTCAACACGGCCATCAAAGCCGCCCATGAAGCTGGCGACATTATCGCCCGTAGTGCCGATAGAATCGACCAATTACAGATTGAAAACAAGGATAAAAATGATTTTGTCACTGAAATCGACCGTGCTGCTGAAGATACTATTATTGGCATCTTAAAAAAGGCCTATCCTGATCATGCATTTTTGGGTGAAGAAAGCGGCAAACATGCAGGTTCTGGTGATAAGCCCAGTCAATACGAATGGATTATTGACCCTCTCGATGGCACCACCAATTTCTTGTACGGAATTCCACATTTTGCCGTTTCTATAGCGCTTAAAAAAGATGGCAAGCTTGATCAAGCGGTAATTTACGACCCGATTAAGGATGATTTATTCTACGCTAGTCGTGGTGCTGGGGCATTTTTAAACAAACGCCGTATTCGAGTATCAAAACGCTTATCTTTGAGTGGTGCGCTGCTAACTACAGGCGTACCCTACCGCCCTGACCAAGATGAACTGATCGACCCTTACTTTCAAACCATGAAAGCGCTAATCATTGATACCGCGGGCGTACGTCGCCCTGGAGCAGCATCGCTGGATTTAGCGTATGTAGCAGCAGGTCGCTACGATGGCTTTTGGGAATTTGGTTTGCACGAGTGGGATATCGCCGCTGGCGTATTATTAGTGCAAGAAGCTGGCGGATTAGTCGGTGATTTACAAGGTGGAAGCACCCACCTTGCAAGCGGTAATATTGTCGCTGCGGGACCAAAGGTATTTAAGGATATGATCCAACGTTTACATAGCGTTCTATAAAATCTGGTTAAGGAGAACCTGATTAAGTCGATTAGAATTTAGCGCAGAAAAATCTGTCGCTATTTTTCATGAAGTGAGACGTAATAGTAATTCTATTGCGCCGATCTTCGTGGAAAGTATCGACGGATTTGGCAAGCTAAAAATAATTGGACTTGATCAGGGTTTCCTTAACTTACTTTGAGACCTTTTCACAATGTATGGCGAAAGAAAATCGAGCAGTTTTTATTCGTCATATTTTTAGTGCAAAGATTTCACTTTATATTTACCTCTTCTAGAGAGGTAATACAAGGTGCCAACTCATTTAAAATTCCGTCTTCAATATTGTAAATCCAACCATGAATCGATAGCTCTTGACCATTCTCCCACGCATTCTTGACCATGGTTGTGTTACAAATATTTTTAACTTGTTCTTTGACGTTAAGCTCACAAAGTTGATTAAACTTTTCATCACTGTTTAAACCAACAAAACTTTCTTCGTTAAATCGAATAACATCTTCTACATGGCGTAACCAATTATCAATTAAGCCATGTTTCTTATCATCTAGCGCTGCTTTAATGCCACTACAACCATAGTGCCCGCAAATAATAATATGTTTTACCTTTAAAACATCGACAGCAAATTGAATAACGGATAAACAATTTAAGTCCGTATGAACAATCACATTAGCAATATTACGGTGTACAAACACCTCACCAGGTGGAAGCTTAATAATTTCATTGGCAGGAACACGGCTATCTGAACAACCTATCCATAAATATTCTGGATTTTGTTGCTTCGCCAGTGAGCTAAAAAACTCAGGGTCTTCCTTTTTAATCGCATCCGCCCATTCACGGTTGTTATCAAATAAATGCTTCAATGTTTTCATTATTAAACAAACTCATTATTTTAGTCATAGCCACTCTACACGATTTTATACAAAAGATAATTATTTTACTTTTGAATTAACTTATGTGATTAAACACTTTTATAAAGAAATATTATTTAGTCACGTATAGCGTGTTGTGTATTACTGCTAAGAAATAGCTAAAATTCGGCAGTTATCACACTCAGAAAGGATGGTATGAAAGGTCTGCAACTTACTCATTAAACCACTAAACCAGTGGTTTTTCAGAAATAATAATGCCATCTTCATCACTATAAATAAAATTAGCAGGCTCAAAAGTTAAACCGGAAAATTGAATAGATACATTGGTTTGCCCCACCCCTGCTTTTACTGTTTTTAGCGGGTGTGTTCCTAGCGCTAACACGCCAAGTTGCATCGTCGCCATATCTAGCGAATCACGAATACAGCCGTTAATAATCACGCCAGACCAGCCATTTTCAACCGCTGTAGCTGCCAACATATCCCCCATTAAAGCACGTCGCATAGATGCACCACCATCGACAACCAGCACTTTGCCTGTACCATCAGAGTAAACTTGATCACGTAATAGTTGATTATCTTCAAAGACTTTAAGCGTGACTATCTCGCCATAAAAACGTGGCTTGCCACCATAACTGTTAAACGTCATTCCTGCCGCTTGGACATCATCACAATTATTGTTACAAAACTCATCGGTTAAATCGGCTGTTTTAAATGGCATAATTTTTCCTTTTCAATTTGTTACTCACACGGTCATAGACTTTCATTTTCCATAGACAGATACACCTGAAACGCATTTTTGCGGTTAGCTGCTTCAAAAGCAGGTAGGTTTTTGTAATCAGACCAGTCTACTGCCTTATAGGCTTCATCAAAATCTGTCATTGCTTCGACTGCCACACCCATTTTATCGCGTAGGAAAGCGAGATAGGTTCGGGTTAGTTTAATTGCCTTCATTGGGTCTTTTGCCAGCGCTCCGTGCCCTGGAACAAGCGCATGCAGTTTCCGGGTTTCTATTTCCTTTAAACTTTCTAGCCAGTGCTTGGTATTATCACTACCAATAAAAGGCACACGTCCTTCAAAAATGATATCGCCGGTAAATAACACTCGGTCATTTTCGACGTAAAGAGTCATATCACCTTCTGAATGTGCAGACCCCATCACATTAATTGTGAGTTCAATATTACCTACTTTCATTTTTGTTAATTTATCAATCACTTTATCAGGTGTAACCAGATGCGTTTTATTATTCACCCAAGGGTCGAGTGTGAGTTGTCGTTCTTCAAGCCTGTTAGCAGCGACTTCTGAGTCGAGATATTCATACACACCGGCAGGCGCAATAATTTCAGCACCTAACTCTTTAAATACCTGCAAGCCATAAATATGGTCAGCATGGTAATGACTAACAAATACTTTAATAATGGGTTTATCCGTAATTTCACGAATTTTATTGATGAGTTTTTGTGCCAATGATGGTGTGCCTAAAGCATCAAAAATTATCACGCCTGCATCTG
>JALSJU010000060.1 GCA_026989145.1 Thiotrichaceae bacterium | reverse complement strand
TGTATAACTTAGGCGCGCAATCTCACGTAGCCGTTTCATTCGAAGCTCCTGAGTATACAGCTGATACGGTAGGTATTGGCTCACTTCGTTTATTAGAGGCAATTCGTATACTTGGTTTAGAAAAGAAAACACGTTTTTACCAAGCATCAACGTCTGAATTATTTGGTGAAGTGCAAGAAATTCCGCAAAAAGAAACGACACCCTTCTACCCCAGATCCCCTTATGCTGCGGCAAAAATGTATGCCTACTGGATTACCGTAAATTACCGTGAAGGCTATGGCATGTATGCCTGTAATGGTATCTTGTTCAATCACGAGTCACCACGTCGCGGTGAAACCTTTGTCACGCGAAAAATTACCCGTAATATGGCAAACTATGCGCAAGGTTTGGGTGAAGTGATTCAGTTAGGAAATATGGATGCATTACGCGATTGGGGGCATGCTAAAGATTATGTACGAATGCAATGGTTAATGCTACAACAAGAAAAAGCAGAAGATTTTGTTATTGCCACCGGTGTGCAATATTCAGTAAGAGATTTTGTAATTGCAACAGCAAAAGAGCTGGGTATTACGCTCGTGTTTACGGGGGAAGGTGTCGATGAGATTGGTACAATTACCGCAATTGAGGGTGATAGTGCTCCAGCATTAAGCGTTGGCGATAGGATGGTGGAAGTCAATCCACGATACTTTAGACCGACAGAAGTTGAAACATTATTGGGTGATCCCAGTAATGCAAAAGAAAAACTCGGTTGGGTGCCTGAAATCACCTTGCAAGAAATGGTTGCTGAAATGGTGGAAAATGACTTACAAATCGCTAAAAAGAACGCACTCCTTAAAGAACATGGGTATTCGGTTAATATTCCTCATGAATAGTAATAGGTTACTTGTATGTCACTATTAAAATCAACAGATGTGATTTATATAGCTGGGCACCGAGGTATGGTGGGGTCTGCGATTGAACGTCAATTAAAAATCCAAGGCTGCAATAACTTGATTAGCCGTACTCATGCAGAACTAGACCTTACCAGCCAGGCTGAGGTGAATACCTTTTTTGAAGAAAACGCTATAGATGTTGTTATCTTAGCGGCGGCTAAAGTCGGTGGAATTCATGCAAACAATGAATTCCCTGCAGAGTTTATCTTTGATAACTTAATGATCGAGGCTAATATTATAAACTCAGCTTGGAAGTCAGGTGTAAACCGTCTGTTGTTTCTAGGCTCATCTTGTATCTATCCAAAAATGGCAGAGCAACCGATGCGAGAAGATGCACTGTTAACCGGTGTTTTAGAGGCAACTAATGAGCCGTATGCGCTAGCAAAAATTGCTGGAATTAAGCTTTGTGAGTCTTATAATCGTCAATATGATGTAGATTATCGCTCTGTTATGCCTACCAATCTTTATGGTGAGAATGATAATTTTCATCCTAAAAACAGTCATGTAATTCCTGCGATGATGCGTCGTATACATGAGGCTAAGCTAGCTAACAGCTCTGAAGTGGTTATCTGGGGGACGGGTACACCTATGCGCGAATTTTTGCATGTTGATGATATGGCAGCAGCTTGCTTGCATGTGATTCAGCTTGATAAAAAAACCTACGTTGCGAATACACAACCTATGCTATCCCACATCAACGTAGGTACAGGTCTTGACTGTACGATTAGAGAGTTGGCAGAAACTATGGTCGCTGTTATTGGTTTTAAAGGTCAATTAGTGTTTGATAGCTCTAAACCCGATGGCACACCGCGTAAATTAATGGATGTATCACGTTTAAAGGCCTTGGGTTGGGAAGCAAAAATCACGCTTGAAAATGGTTTGAAAACAACTTATCAATGGTATTTAGAGAATGAAGATCAGCTTAGAGGTTAATGACAAACGATGAAGCTTATTCCGGTTATATTAGTGGGAGGTTCTGGTACACGCTTATGGCCAGTTTCGCGTAAGAACCATCCTAAGCAGTTTTTGAATATTACAGGGGATCAAACTTTGTTACAGGCGACTCTGTCTCGTTTAGAAGGTTTGGATGACATGGGTGAGTCGATTGTCTTATGTAATGAGGCGCATCGCTTTACGGCGGCCGATCAGCTGCATGAAATGGAGCATAACTTTGGTGATTTGATTCTTGAACCTGTTGGAAAGAATACCGCTCCCGCTGTTGCCATTGCAGCATTACGAGCCACTCAGAATGATCAAGATGCACTTTTATTAGTGTTGCCTGCTGATCACGTTATTCAAGACAAACACGCTTTTCATCAAGCGATTGCACTTGCTAAAAAAGCGGCTTTAAATAATAAGCTGGCTACCTTTGGTATCGTTCCGCATAAGCCTGAAACTGGTTATGGCTATGTGAAGCGAGGTGATGCGAAAACGTATGAGGCTGATACATTATATGATGTGGCTGACTTTGTTGAAAAGCCTGATTTAGCTACAGCTAAAAGCTATGTAAATTCGGGAGATTATTATTGGAACAGTGGTATGTTCTTGTTTAAGGCCAGTGTTTTTTTGCAGGAGTTGGAACAATTCAACCCTGAAATGCTGGAAGCGTGTAAACACTCTCTATCTGGTGCAACTCACGACTTAGACTTTTTAAGGCTGGATAAAAAGGCTTTTGAAGCCTGTCCCAGTGATTCTATCGACTATGCTGTTATGGAAAAAACCGCTAAAGCTGTAGTTGTTCCGTTAGATGCAGCATGGAATGATGTGGGTTCATGGGATGCATTGTGGGAGATTGAAGAGAAGCAAGAAAATGGCAATGTTTTGCGTGGTGATGTCATTATTCATCAAAGCCATGACTGTCTGGTACGTGCTGAACATAAGTTGGTTAGTTTGGTGGGTGTTAAAGATTTGGTGATCATAGAAACTAAAGATGCGCTTTTAGTTGCTGCCAAAGATAAAGTTCAAGATGTGAAAGAGATTGTAGAAAAACTTCGCGATAGTGATCGTTGTGAAACTGAACTACACCGTGAAGTTTACCGCCCTTGGGGAAAGTATGACAGTGTTGATGTTGGCGAGCACTTTCAAGTAAAACGAATTACCGTAACCCCTGGTCAAAGCACCTCCATGCAAAAACATCACCACCGTGCAGAACATTGGATAATCGTAAGTGGAACAGCGCGTATTAATTGTGATGACAAGACATTTCTTTGCACTGAAAACCAAGCAGCATTTATCCCGCAAGGCTCTAAACATCGTATCAGCAACCCTGGGAAAATTCCTATGGAGATGATAGAAGTTCAAACCGGTGTTTATTTAGGGGAAGACGATATTGTCCGATATGAAGATGATTATGGCCGAAGAAGTGATGATCAATGACAAAACTAAGTTGTTTTAAAGCCTACGATATTCGTGGAAAGTTGGGTGATGAACTTAATTCAAATATCGCCTATCGTATCGGGCGTGCCTATGGCGAGTATATAAAACCCAAAGAAGTCGTTGTGGGTGGTGATATACGTTTAACATCAAACGAATTGAAGCATTCTCTCTCAGAAGGATTGATGGATGCTGGGGTGAATGTCATTGACTTAGGTATGACGGGTACGGAAGAAATATATTTTGCAACATCTCATCTCAAAGTTGATGGAGGTATAGAGGTAACAGCTAGCCATAACCCGATTGATTTTAATGGTATGAAATTGATTCGGGAAGATTCTAAACCTATCAGTGGGGACACAGGCTTAAAAGCCATCCAAACTCTAGCAGAAAAAAACGACTTCCAGTCTGTTGATAAAAAAGGGACTTTAAAAACTCAGTCATGTATGGCTCCTTATATTGAGCACTTATTCACTTATATTGATACAAAAAACTTAAAGCCTATTAAGTTAGTGGTAAATGCTGGTAACGGCGCTGCAGGGCCTGTGATTGATGCTATTGAGAAAGGATTTAAAGACCAGAAGATTCCTGTAGAGTTCATTAAAGTTAATCACCAGCCTGATGGCACATTTCCAAATGGTATCCCGAATCCTTTGCTGATAGAAAATAGGGCAGATACCGCTAATGTGGTAGTTGAACATAAAGCCGACATGGGTATCGCGTGGGATGGAGACTTTGACCGTTGTTTTCTTTTTGATGAAAAAGGCAAATTTATTGAAGGCTATTACATCGTTGGCTTATTAGCAGAAGCTTTTTTATTAAAAAATCCAGGGGCTAAAATCATCCATGATCCGCGTTTGACTTGGAATACCATCGACGTGGTTAATAATAATGGTGGAACGCCCGTTTTATGCAAAACAGGGCATGCTTTTATTAAAGAGCGTATGCGTAAAGAAGATGCGGTTTATGGTGGTGAAATGAGTGCGCACCATTATTTTCGTGACTTTTTCTACTGTGATAGCGGCATGATTCCTTGGCTTTTAGTCACTGCACTCATTTCACAAAAAGAAATACCACTTTCACAAATGGTGGCTGACCGGATTAAAGCCTATCCATCATCGGGAGAGATAAACTTTACTATTGATGATCCTGCTAAAGCGATACAAGCAATAGTTGATAAATATAAGCCTGATGCGCTGGTAGTTGATGAAACCGATGGTATTAGCTTAGAATTTGAGCAGTGGCGTTTTAATTTACGTTCATCCAATACCGAGCCGGTGGTGCGCTTAAATGTAGAATCTAGGGCTGATCAAGCGCTCATGCAAGACATGACCGATGAACTTTGCGCAATGTTAGCTTGATTATCAGTAATACTATGTTCAACGCATATTGCTCGAATAACAGTTAGTAATGCTTCTTACCTTATTCACTATGCTCTTTATTTAATCTATCTTTTGATTCTGGGGTTACTACACCTAAAGACATCACAAGCTTAAGCGCATCCTCGACATCAAGGTCCATTTTTTTTACATCACCTTTGGGGATAAATAAAATGAACCCTGATGTAGGGTTGGGCGTGGTGGGAATAAAGACGGTAATTAACTCATCATCCGTTGCATCATTAAATGCTTTTGGGCTATCACTGGTTTTAAAGCAAAGCGTCCATATGTCTTTACGTGGGTACTCAATTAATAGCACCTCATTGAAGGTGTTGCTGTCTGACGAAAGTACGGTTTGAGTCACCTGCTTTACCGAGGAATAGACACTTCGTACTAATGGAATGCGATCAAGAAAGCTTTCCCAAAAACGAATAAGGCGACGACCAGCAATATTAGTAAGAATAAACCCAGTAATAAAGATAATCATTGCGCTGATCACAATCCCTAAACCTGGTAGGTCAAAGCCAAATACCGCCTCAGGGCGCCATGATGGAGGCAGTAGTACAATAGTGCGATCCATTAAATCGACGAGTAGTTTAATCACTAAAATGGTGATTCCTAATGGAATCCAAATTAATAAACCGGTAATAATGTATTTACGGAATGTTGCAAACATAAATAAAATCTTTTGTTGGTGGTGGGTTTAAATGTTACTTGGGCGTATTTTAGCTATTCTCGAAGATTTCACTCGTAATGTGAACGTTTAATGTATCGGATAATAATATATGAAACCTTTGCACGACTCGGGTTTCCGTTGAAAAACTTGCTAATAACCGCTATCAGCTTCATTTTTCCGCCTCAATTAGTGGAATTTCACCCGATTTTTTTCGCCACCGACTCGTGCAAAGGTCTCATATAAGAATATGCTTATAAATATAGAGTTTATTAATTCTATTGCAAGTTAAATAATTAATTATTTGCCTATAAAAACACATATGTTTTTTGTTAAGATAAACCAATGGAAACAGTACTCGTAACAGGTTGTTCAAGTGGCATTGGCTATCATGTCGCGAAAGGTTTAATGGAGCGTGGCTACAACGTTTACGCAACCGCGCGAAAAGAAGAGGACGTACAGCGTTTAATAAAAGAAGGCTTTAAATGCTTACAACTTGATTACGCCGATTCAACGAGTGTGCAAGACTTGGCCAATGAGCTCATGCTTCTAGTCGGCACTAATTTATATGGGGTGTTTCACAACGGCGCTTACGGTCAGCCAGGTGCGGTTGAGGACTTGACAAGAGAAACACTTGAAAAACAATTTGCAGCCAATGTGTTTGGCTGGATGGAGTTAAACAACCGTTTAATTGTTTTAATGCGCCATAATGGGCGAGGCCGAATTATTTTTAATAGTTCTGTATTAGGCTTAGTCGCAATGCCATTTCGGGGTGCTTACAACGCCAGTAAGTATGCAATAGAAGGCTTTGCAGATACCTTGAGGCTGGAGTTGTCTGATACTCAAGTAGAAGTCTCATTAATTGAACCAGGGCCGATAGAAAGTAAATTTCGCCCCAATGCTTTAGCCGCTTTAAAAGCCAATGTAAATATGCAAGATAGCGTGCATCGAGACCGTTATAAAACCACTCTAGAACGACTCGAAAAACAGGGTAATGTTGACCCCTATACCCTAAAGCCAGATGCGGTTCTAGAAAAAGTGATTCATGCACTTGAAAGCAATAAGCCTAAAGCGCGCTACTATGTCACTATACCAACCCACTTTATGGGAACGATTAAACGCTTTTTATCCGCTAAATGGCTTGACAAAGTGGTTTTAAAATTTGTCGGTGATGAGCTTAAAGATTGAGTCTGTCAGTTTAAAATAAGGAAGAATCATGCTTGAATATTTGTTTTTTACGCAGCCCGTGGCTGACAAGTTTATTGCTTTTCTTAATAATAAATCACTTGAGTGGACGCAGCATAATGACCCGATGTTAGGCAGCATCGTGATTAAAACCTCGGAAGATATCGACGATGATTTATGGGATGAATTAGATGACTTTCATGAATCATTAGGGGAAGAAGATCAAAAGCTGATTGAATCTACCATGGTTGATGATGAAACTGAAACCAATGCAGCCGGTATTTATATCCAATTAAAAGACGGCTCACAAACTGTTGCACAAATAGACCCTGATGTAATGAACCGCATGTTAGATGTGATTAGTATGGATGAGTTTAACAGCCTGATTGAAACTATCGTAAGCAGTGTCGAAAACCCTGACGACTCGCCGATTTGTAAAAAGATCAAGAAATAAAGCGTGAAACTATTATGATCCATAAAGGCTCTTGCCATTGTAAGGCTGTCACTTATGAGATTGAAGCATCTGCTACTGTAGATGTTACAGACTATTCTAAAAAAGTGGAGTAAATATGATTGAATTACTTTTTTAATCACTCTTTTTTAGTAGGTAACCCATAAAAGCCCTACCGGCGTTAGAAAGGCTACGTTCTTTGTGCTGAACAACTCCCAAGGTTCGTTCAATCGTTAGTCCTTTTACAGAGATTTCAATAAGCTTATTATCCAACATCGTACGAGGCAAGGCACTCCAGCCTAATCCAATGGACACCATCATGTGAATGGTTTCTAAATAGTTTGTTTCTAAAATTACATCTAGCGCCCCTTGCTTTTGAATTATCGGTTTTTCAATTACGGTTCGTGTATAAGTACCAATGGCTGGTAGGATAGAAGGATGCTTGGCTAACTCATTTAAGGTAATCGTTTTTTGCTGGGCGAGTTCCACTAAAGGATGCTTCGGAGCAACGACAATAGCAAGTGGGTCATTCCAAAGTTCAGTAATTTGTAAGCGTTTCGAAGGCTTTAAAGGTAGTGTGACCACACCTAATTCAAAATCTCCTTTTTCTATTTTGTGACAGGCATTTTCAGAGTCCATAAATGAAAGATCTAGACGCACTTGAGGATAGTTTTGCGCATATTTCTTGAGTATTTCAGGCAAGCGATGTAAGCCAATATGATGGGATGTGACTAAGGATAAATGCCCACTAACCTCACCGCTGAGATTATTAATCACACGTCGGCTTTCTTTAACTTCTTGCATAATGCGCAAAGCTACTGGTAATAAGGCTTTGCCTGCTTCATTCAAAATCACCTTGCGACCGATGCGATCAAATAAACTACTGCCTAGTTTTGCTTCTAATAGAGCAATACGTTTGCTAACAGCAGGCTGAGTGAGATATAAAATCTCTGATGCTTTAGAAAATGAGTTGTGTTCAGCCACCGCGATAAAGGCTTTGTACGCTGATAAATCCATATTTGTTTGCTCTAGTATAACTAACAGGAATGATTAATATGAAAAAACACAATTATAGTTATAAGTAAAAGAAGCGTAAACTATTCTTATTGAGATTCATTCTCTATCGGATAGGAGGCACAAATGGCTGGAAAAACACTTTACGATAAGATTTGGGACGCGCATGTTGTACGCCAAGAAGACGACGGCACGGCATTACTCTATATTGATCGTCACTTAGTTCATGAAGTTACCTCACCGCAAGCGTTTGAAGGCTTACGACTAGCAAACAGAGGTTTATGGCGCGCGGATTCCATCGTGGCAGTTCCTGATCATAATGTGCCTACGACGAGTGCCGATCGTGGTAATGGTACCGCAGGTATCAGCGATCCGGTGGCAAAATTACAAATTGATACCCTAGACAAGAACTGTGCAGAGTTTAGAATTAATGAGTTTCATATGGATGATATTCGCCAAGGAATTGTTCATGTCATCGGCCCCGAGCAAGGCGCGACTTTACCGGGTATGACGGTGGTTTGTGGTGATTCGCATACCTCTACACACGGCGCATTTGGTGCACTAGCACACGGCATCGGCACATCTGAAGTTGAACACGTGATGGCAACGCAGTGCCTCATCCAAAAGAAAATGAAAAACATGCTGGTAAGTGTGGATGGCAAAGCGGCGGAAGGCGTGACCGCTAAAGATATTGTACTCGCCATAATTGGTGAGATTGGTACTGCAGGGGGGACTGGTTTTGCGATTGAATTTGCCGGTGAGGCGATTGAAGATTTGAGCATGGAAGGGCGCATGACGGTCTGTAATATGGCCATCGAAGCGGGTGCACGTGCAGGTATGATTGCGGTCGATCAAACTACTATCGACTATGTTAAAGGTCGTCCTTACGCACCCGTTAATTCTGAGCAGGAAGCAACTTGGGATAAGGCAGTAGCAGCATGGCAAGATTTACACAGCGACGATGATGCCGAGTTTGATGAAATTGTACGTCTTCATGCCGGTAGCATAGAGCCGCAAGTCACTTGGGGCACATCGCCAGAAATGGTGTTGTCTGTAAATGCTAAAGTCCCTGATCCAGCCAATGAACCGGATGCTGTAAAAAGCAAAGGTATTAGTGATGCACTCGCTTATATGGGCTTAACAGCAGGAGAGCCTATAAATAAAATTAAAGTTGATAAGGTTTTTATTGGCTCGTGTACCAATTCACGAATCGAGGATATGCGACAAGCGGCGGCGGTTGTGACTGATGCGCTTGCTAACGATAAAAAAGTCGCTGATAATATTAAATTAGCGATGGTTGTACCAGGCTCTGGTTTAGTAAAAAAACAAGCTGAAGATGAAGGTTTGGATAAGATATTTATAAAAGCAGGTTTTGAATGGCGCGAGCCGGGTTGTTCAATGTGTTTGGCGATGAATGCCGATAGACTTGAGCCTCAGGAGCGTTGTGCATCAACTTCCAACCGAAATTTTGAAGGCAGGCAAGGACAAGGCGGGCGTACGCATTTAGTTGGGCCAGCGATGGCAGCAGCAGCAGCGATAGCGGGTCACTTTGTTGATGTAAGAGAAACTGGAGGAGAGGGCTAATGGAAAAGTTTACCCTACATAAAGGACTCGTTATTCCACTTGATCGCTCAAATGTTGATACTGATGCGATTATCCCTAAACAGTATTTAAAATCAATCAGTCGAAGTGGCTTTGGCCCAACATTATTTGATGACTGGCGTTACGTCAAAGCGGGTGAGCCGGGCATGGATCATTCAAAGCGAGAAATAAAAAAAGACTTTGTTTTGAATCAAGCACGTTATCAAGGTGGTTCAATATTACTAGCTCGTGAAAATTTTGGTTGCGGCTCATCGCGTGAACATGCTGTTTGGGCTTTGGAAGATTTTGGCATTCGTGCGGTGATTGCCCCAAGCTATGCCGATATCTTCTTTAACAATAGTTTTAAAAATGGTCTGTTGCCTTTGGTATTATCAGAGTCTGAGGTCGATGAGTTATTCAAAGCGGTTGAGTCAAATGAAGGCTATCAATTGACTGTTGATCTAGAAAAACAACAGGTCATTAGCCTCGATGGAAACTCCTATGACTTTGAGGTGGATGAGTTTCGTAAATACTGTTTATTAAATGGTTTGGATGATATTGGTTTAACATTACAATATGCGAATGACATAAAAGCTTACGAGAAAAAGCGTAAACAACAAGCACCGTGGTTGTTTTCTTAGAAGGATTTTAGCCATGACGAGCCTGAAGGAATGAAAAACCTTTATGCACGTTATGGTAAATAAAAAAGGTTGAAAATATGACGCAGATTATTTTAGTTTTACCTGGTGATGGCATCGGTAAAGAAATTATTGCAGAGGCAATTAAAGTCATTGATGCACTCAAATCGGACTTTGGCCTGGATGTGGAAATTACTAATGGTCTTATCGGTGGTGCAGCTTACGATGCTGAAGGGCATCCTTATCCCCCCTCAACACAAGCACAAGCAAAAGTAGCTGATGCAATTTTATTGGGTGCGGTCGGCGGTTATCAATACGATGATTTACCGCGTGATGTACGACCTGAACGTGGTCTATTGGGTATTCGTGCGGATCTTGAGTTATTCTCAAATTTGCGCCCTGCGATTCTGAATGAAGAACTTGCAGGTGCATCTTCTTTAAAAGCAGAGGTGGTTGCAGGCTTGGATATTATGATTGTGCGTGAGTTAACCGGTGGCATTTACTTTGGTGAGCCACGCGGTATACGCACGCTAGATAATGGTGAAAAACAGGGTTACAACACACTTGTTTATAAAGAATCAGAAATTGAGCGTATCGCACACTCAGCGTTTAAAATTGCTATGAAACGTGATAAACGCTTGTGCTCTGTTGGTAAATCAAACGTACTTGAAGTAATGGAACTTTGGGATGAAGTCGTTGAACGTGTCGGCAAAGAGTACCCAGAGGTAGAGCTAAGTCATATGTACGTCGATAACGCGGCGATGCAGTTAGTTAAAGCGCCTAAGCAATTTGATGTCATGGTAACGGGTAATATGTTTGGTGATATATTATCCGATGCGGCAGCAATGCTGACAGGCTCTATCGGCATGTTGCCATCGGCATCGTTAGACAAAAAGGGTAAAGGCATGTACGAACCTATTCATGGTTCAGCACCAGATATTGAGGGTAAGAATCTTGCTAACCCGTTGGCAACAATAATGTCGGTCAGCATGATGCTGCGTTACTCTTTAAACCAAGAAAGTTTGGCACAAAAAATTGATAGCGCGGTAGAAACTGTGTTAAAGCAAGGCTTGCGCACGGCAGATATTTATGTGGATGGTGTGGCGGGTACGACGCTTGTGAGTACTAGCGAAATTGGTGATGCAGTCGTTGCTGCTTTAAAATCTTAAAAAGACGTCCACGAAAGTCGCGAAAAGACACGAAAGGTAAAGCCTTTAGCGTTAGTTTTTGCAGACTCAAACCTTGTTTGGTCTGCATATATAAAAGAAGGATAGAAAGATGTCAGATAAAACATATGATGTTGCCGTCGTCGGTGCAACCGGTGCGGTGGGTGAAGTGATGCTAGAGATACTAGCAGAACGTAACTTTCCTGTGGGAACGGTTTATGCATTGGCTAGTGAGCGCTCAGCGGGTAAACGGGTAAAGTTTGGAAATAAAACCTTGGTGGTTGAAGATTTAGCTAAATTCGATTTTTCAAAAGTTCAGATTGGTTTATTTTCACCAGGTGCATCAATTTCAAAAGAATACGCTCCCATTGCCGCTTCGCAAGGCTGTGTGGTGATTGATAATACCTCTGAATTTCGTTACGAGGATGATATTCCGTTAGTGGTTCCGGAAGTAAACCCGCATGCCGTAGCGGAATACAGCAATCGTGGCATTATCGCTAACCCCAACTGCTCAACCATTCAAATGTTGGTGGCATTAAAGCCATTGCATGATGCCGCTAAAATTACGCGTATTAATGTGTGTACCTATCAGGCTGTATCAGGCTCAGGAAAACCTGCGATTGATGAGCTTGCGGGTCAAACGGCTGCCTTGTTAAATGGTAAAGAAGCAAAGGTAGAAGTCTACCCAAAACAGATTGCTTTTAATGTAATTCCGCAAATTGATGTATTTCAAGAAAACGGCTACACCAAAGAAGAAATGAAAATGGTCTGGGAAACCCAAAAAATAATGGAAGACCCTGATATTTTAGTTAACCCAACAGCAGTGCGTGTGCCAGTATTTTATGGTCACTCAGAAGCGATTCATATTGAAACACGCGATAAATTAAGCGCAGAACATGCAACACAGTTACTAAACAATGCTGATGGTGTCGTCGTGATTGATGAACATAAAGATGGTGGCTACCCAACTGCAATTACTGATGGCGCTAATAAAGATGCAACCTATGTAGGACGTATTCGCGAAGATATTTCACACGAGAGCGGTTTAAACCTGTGGGTAGTTGCGGATAATGTTAGAAAAGGTGCTGCTTTAAATAGTATTCAGATTGCTGAGGTTTTAATTCGCGATTATTTATAACACTACAATGAGACCTTTACATGAGTCGGATGACGAGTAAGATGGTTGAAACTTCATCCTCTTTTTCTTTCGCGATCGACTCGTGCAAAGGTCTTGCAATGTTAAATTACAAAATTTATTAGCAAAGGGTATTTTTCGGGTTTGTAGGGTACTTGCTTTTTTCTTAAGCTACATTACTTTATGAGAAAGCCTTTGAATTTGTTGGCTCGAATCTGTTTGGTCAAAATGTGACAAAAACATCGTCTTATTCAGTTTTGATTCAGACATGAATTGATATTATTCCCCCACTATCCAGATATTAGGAGTCTGGGCCATCAGCAAGATGCAGATCAAACTGATGTTTATAATAAATGATGACCATAACTATAAAATAATTAGGTCACGAATAAAGAATCAAAACGATTCATACTGAAAGGGGAATAATACGTGAATAAGAAAGCCTTGAGCCTAGCCATTTGTGCTGCATTAGCTTTACCTACTATAACGGGCGCATTAACGCTGGGTGAAATAGAGTCTAACTCACACCTTAACCAACCATTTAGAGGTAAGATTAGCTTACACTCAACTAATGTCGCGGAAGCAAAAACACTACGTGTGCGTATTGCACCACCTGCTGTTTTTAATCGTGTTGGCATTGACCGTCCGAAGTTTTTGAATGGTATTCGTTTTAGAACAACAGTACAGAATGGCAAACCTGTTATTTTAGTCAGTTCTAACTACCCTATTAATGAACCTTTCTTAAATTTTCTATTAGAAATTAGCTGGCCAAACGGTAAGCTCTTAAAAGAATACACAGTACTTCTTGACCCACCAGTCTTGATGACACCAAATACAGCGATTGCAAGCAGAACAGCTGGTGTTCGCGCAGAACCGCAAGCACGTTTTAATCAAGCGCAGGCTGATAATAAAAAATTGTATCGTGATGCACAACGTGCATTGCAGCAGCCCCGTCGTGTTGTTCGTGCAGCACAAAATCAACGCTCTTCAGCACGAAGAGTTCGGCCTCAAGTACGTAGAATAGCAGCCTCTCAAGTCAGAAGTTATCGTGTAAAACGTGGTGATACTTTGCATAAAATTGCAACACGAATTGGTTACCGTGGCGTATCTACTGATCAAATGATGTTGGCGCTCTTTGAGAAAAACAAGCGTGCTTTCATCAAGAAAAATATGAATAACTTGAAAGCAGGAGTCGTTTTACAACGTCCTTCTTTAGCTCATGCAAAATCGGTATCTAGAAGTGAAGCAAGAAAAGTAAGGATTGCACAGGCACGAGCATGGAAAAAAGCAAATGGAACTGTAGTTGCCAATAAGAATAAAGCAACTAATAATACTAATCAGGCACGTTTAGAAGTTTCAGGAAAGACAAGTGCTGTCGCTGGTAAAGCAACAGCACTAGCAGCTTCTGGTAATGCATCTGTTGATGAATTACGTAAACAGTTAGTCATGACGTCTGAGGCATTACAAAGCCGCAGAAAAGAGAACGAAGAGTTAAAGTCTCGTGTTACCGAAATGGAGTCTATCTTACGTAAGAAAAATCGTATGATTTCTATGAAGAGTCAGCAACTTGCTAAATTACAGGAGTCATTATCGGGTAAACCTGCTAAAACAGAAGGTGCTGATATTGAAGCAACAGTAAAAGAACAAACTGAGGACAAAGGGGTCGGTACTATTATTCGACCGACTGATTCATTGAATAATTCACAATTGGCATCTGCAGAAACATCTATAAATATTGATGAAGAAGCTAGAATTGCAGAAGAAAAGGCTCAAGCAGCTATTTTAGCAGCACAAAATAAGGCTGATGCAGCAAAAGAAAAAGCCAAGATCATCGCACAACAAAAAATGCAAGCTGCAAAAACCAAAGCTGAAGAAAAATCTGAAGGTATCATGGGTAGCGTGATGGGACTGATGGACTCACCTGATGCACTAAAATATGGTGCAGGTGGTGGTGCTGCGTTAGCGCTATTAGGCGGCTTTTGGTTTATGCGTCGTCGTAATGCGTATAAAGAATTTGATGCTGATGATTATGTAGATGCAGGTATCTCAGATAACCCATTTGAAGATGAAAGTGCAAGTGACCTATTTGATAATGAATCGGTCAATGAATTAAATACCGAGCTAGCTTCTAATGATTTTATCGATAACGTACAAGATGTTGTAGAGGATGCTGATAAAGAATCCGGAAATGCAGAAGATGACCTGTTACAAGAAGCTGATGTCTATATTGTTTATGGTTTATACGATCAAGCAGAATCAGAGCTTAAGGAAGCAATCAACCAATCACCAAATAACTTAGCGTACCGTAAAAAACTGTTAGAAAGCTATAAGGCATCAGGTGATAAGTCTTCATTTGAGCAAGAGGCCAAAGTATTTAAAGATATGGATGGTGCCGGTAAGGATGAGCATTGGGAAGATATTTGTGAGTGGGGTCGCGCACTAGTTCCAGATAGTAATTTGTTTGATAGCTCTTCTACCGTAGATGGTTCAACAGTAGTAGCAGGCGCTGCAGCAGCTAGTGTTGCAATGGTTGCAGGTACAGCTATAGCTGAGTCTGATAATGTAGAAGATCTTGAAGACTTATTAGAGGTAGATGATACAATTTCAAATGAGTTTGATAATATGGACCTTGATGACTTCTTATCAGATGATACAGATGTATTAAATGAAGCTATGTCAGATAGCTTAGCTGATGAAAGTTTTGAAATTGGTGAGATTGATGAGCTAGACTTAACCGCAGGAACTAATTTTTCTGAAGTTGATAATCATAGCTTTCCTGCGGCAGAGTCAAATGAAGTCACTCTAAATAGTGATTCTGAGTTGGATTCATTGCTTGATGATGTAACTGAAGAATCAGTTGCAGCAGAGTCAAATATTCCTACCATTGATCTAGATATGGATATTGCAGGTGATTTTACTGCTGAGAGTAGCCCTGAAAATATAACAAGCCTTGTTGGTGATAAAGGTGACAACTTATTGACAGATTTTGATGATAATTTATCCTTTTTAGACTTGGATGATGAAGTTATTGAAGAGACTGAAATTGGTACTAAAATTGATCTAGCAAAAGCCTATATTGATATGGGTGATATTGACGGAGCACGTAGTACTCTTGAAGAAGTTATGCAAGACGGTAGCGATGAGCAAAAGCTACAAGCTGAGGAGTTAATGCAGCACACAGGTTAATTGTTAATTAGCCTTTCCTTAAGGCAAATAAAAAAGCCACGTAATTACGTGGCTTTTTTATTTTTGAGTTTTATGTAAATTTCTTAGCTCATAGGCAGACGAATTTTTTGACCGGGGAAAATAAGATCAGGGTCTTTGATAACCTCAAGGTTTTCAGCCAGTATTTTTTTATACTCATTGCCATCGCCATAGATGTTCTGAGCAATTTTCCAAAGAGAATCACCCTTAACAATTTCATAGTAGAGTACTTCTTCTGTTTGTTCTGGTGCTTCAACCGCATCGACGTTAACGGTTTCTATGCCCATTGCATTACCCGCCATAAGGACAACTTTTTCAAGTGCGGCAGGGTCATCAACTTTACCAGAGATGGTAGCAACACCATCTTCGACATTGATTTCTAAAGCTTCGATACCGGGGTTATCTTTTTCTATGTGTTTTTTTAACTTCTCTGGGGCTTCTTCTTCGCTACCAAAAATTTTATTACCAATGTTTTTTGCAAAATCAAATAAACCCATGTGTGTATCTCCTTAAGTGTAGTTATTTGTGAAGTAGAGCAAGCTCTAACAACATAATAAGGGGAAACAACAAAAAATCAACTATTTAGCGTGACTTGGAGAAACTTGAAACACTTCAGCGCGAGGAGGGTGCGGAAAATTGTTAGAGATTGGTTAAGGAAGCTCTGAATAACCTAGCTCGCCCTGCGGGGCTTAGCCAAGTTTCCAACTTCTTTGTTATTTGTTTTTACCATAGAATAACTATGCAAAAACAAATGCCTCGAACTTGAAAACTTGGCGTTGCCAGAACTCAGTTAGGTTGTTCAGAGCTTCCTTAAGTCTAATCACAACCCTAAATAGTCTGTAATCGTTTTTATTTTGTGCTTTCCCGCGGCTAAAATTACTTTTTTGAGGTGAGTAAGTTTTAGTTTGACTACTCACGCCCACCAATCAGCTCAATTTCATAACCATCAGGGTCTTTTAAAAAAGCGATAATTGTTTTACCGGCATTCATTGGGCCGGCTTCGCGGATGATTTCGCCGCCTCCATTACCTTCAGCAATAACTGTTTTCATGTTCTCGCATGCTTCATAAACATCAGCTACACCGATGGCAATATGCCCGAATGCATTACCAATCTCGTAACTTTCAACACCCCAGTTGTAGGTAAGCTCAAGCACGGTATTGCTGGCTTCATCGCCATAACCTAAAAAGGCTAATGTAAATTTTCCATCAGGGTATTCGTTACGGCGTAACTCGGTCATGCCGAGTACTTTTGTATAAAAGGCAATCGACTTTTCTAAATCGCCAACGCGCAACATGGTGTGTAAGATTCGCATAAGTGTTCCTA
>JALSJU010000059.1 GCA_026989145.1 Thiotrichaceae bacterium | reverse complement strand
CCTGCAAGCACATAAAGATTGGCAAGAAGAAATCGGTGAACTGGCTGACTTTACTATGCACTTCCCTCTTTGGGAGGAAGGCCACGACAAGCTTGTACATGAATTTTTAGATGCAGGTTTTGAAACCGTCATTGTTGCCGTTAAACATGAAATGCTAGATGTGAGCTTTTTAGGTAGAACCCTAAATAAGGATACCTTGAAGGAGCTAGAAAGCATAGGTGTTGATATTTGTGGCGAAGGCGGTGAGTTTCATACTTTTGTGGTTGATGGGCCACTATTTTCAAATAGAGTTGAACTAAAACCTAAAGGAAATTTTTCTAAAAAAGGCTATGATTTTTTAAAATTCTAAACAGCTTCCCTATTTATTTGGCTTAGTTTTTCTTTAGCTTGCAAAGCTTCTCTCACTTCTTTTAACTTGTCGATTAATAAGATAGATGATTCTTCGAGCTCCATATAATCGGCATTAAGCTGCAGAAGTAATTTTTTCTTCCCAAAAAGACGTGGTTTGTGGGCCTCATGCGCATGAGTAAATAAAATGTCATATTTATTATGAAACTCAGCATGAAGTTTTTCTATTTGCTGAAAGCCATCTATTTGGCGTAAGGAATTAGCCTCAGTATAAAACCACAGTCCAAAGTTACAGTCCGTACACGTCACCGGTGCTTGTACGTAAAGCAAATCTTCACCATTAAGTATCGCCATACCATAATCAAGCCATGGTAAATGCGCTTCTTTTGCAGCTGTTAATGATGTAAGTATTTCTGTCGTATTCATATTTATAATTATAATTATAATTATTAAAACAAGACCCTTTATATATAAGCCATGTGATTAAGTGATTAAGTTATTCTATTACAGCAAACAAACATTCTCTATAAATAACTGATAAGTGGAGATGTCATAACTCTATTTTAGCCTAAATCCGCACTTAGAAAATAAGCTATTCATTGTGGGTTTCAAATAAAGTGTAATTGTTCAGCTAAGTTTAACCACTCTTTTTCATTTGCGGGTAAACCAAAACGAAGTGCAGGAGGCTGGGGAAAAAAACGCACTAACACACCACGTTCTGCGAGCTGTTGATAAATGATCTCAGCACGGGGATGTTCAAAATAAGCGAAGAATGCTGTCGCCTGAACATGCTGATTCGTGGTATTAAAGTAGACTCCACCATTAAGCAGGGGCTTATTAAAAATAATCTCTTCTAATAACTCAACAAGTCGTTCAGCTTGCTTTGGCAAAGTATTTTGTTGTGCTTGTTGCCAATCTTTATTTTGCAAGGCATGCGTACCTGCCCAGCGTGCCGGATGACTAACCGCCCAATCATCTTGTTGATTATCTATAAGCTGTAAGATTTCACTTTGCGCCCAAACAAAACCTAAACGAATACCCGCCAAACCAAAAAACTTGCCAATAGATCGTAATACGATTAAACCTTTTTTTGTGTTGGTTCGAATCATGCTATGCGCTGGCGTAACATCCATAAATGCCTCGTCAATAATCAAGGTTCCACCATGCTGGACTAAATCCTGATGCCACTCTAATAACAAGTCGGGGTGGTAAAATTCTGCAGTTGGGTTGGTTGGGTTAACTACGATTAATACATCTAGCAATGCCAGTCGCGCAGGTGTGATTTGTTCACGGGATAGACTGATAATTTCAGCACCTTGTTTCTCCCATGCGTTTTGATGGCTTTGATAAGCTGGTTTTAATATGCCTACTCGGCAAGGTTTAACTTTATTTTTTATCAATAACGCTGGCAAACTTTGAATGGCTGCTTGTGAGCCAGCCACCGGCAATAAATTTTTGCTTCCATAATATTCACTCGCAGCTTGCGCTAAGTCATCATTTATTTCTGGCAGACGTTGCCATACACGGCTAGGAGCATCAGGCAAAGGGTAACTATTAGGATTAATACCGGTAGATAGGTCAAGCCAATTTTCTAAGGGAATACCGTATTTCTCACTTACAGCCCTTAATTGTCCACCATGATGATGAGAAATCTGAGAATAAAAACACTCTTTTTGACTAGTTAATGATCGTGACACTGTAAATTCCAAGTAAAGAAAACAAAGCAACAACCGTAAAACAATAAACACTTTGGTCAATTAAACTGATTGCGCGTTTAATATCATCCGCGGTAGCTTGATTTCCATAACCTAAATTTGGGCGTTGTTTTACTTTACCATGATAGCTTGCTGTGCCCCCTAATGATAGTTGTAGCGCACCAGCACCAGCGGCCATAACGATGCCCGCATTTGGGCTATACCATGTTTTACCTTGCTTGTGCCATGCTTGCCATGCCATTTTTGTGTCACCACATAACGTGTAAAATAATGCGGTCAATCTAGCAGGGATATAATTTAAAACATCATCGACACGTGCAGTGAATTTACCAAACTGTTCAAAGCGATCATTATGGTAGCCCCACATAGCATCTAGCGTGTTACACAAACGATAAAAAACAACTCCGGGAGCGCCTAAAATTGCAAGCCAAAACAAAGGCGCAATAATGGCATCACTGCCGTTTTCTAGTATTGATTCAATGGTTGCTCGGCTCAACTCCGTTTCATCTAATGAGGAGGTATCACGACTCACAAGATAGGACGTTCTAATTTTAGCGTCCTCCATATTGTTACTATTTAAGGCATTGATTACCGCTAAACCGTGTTCTTTTAAGCTTTTCCAACCAATAGCAAGCCAACCAAAAATCGCACTAATAATGAAATGCCATAGTTCGTTGCCGATATGACTTAAGCAGTAAGCGAGTAATGTTATGGGAATAACAGCAAGCCCCCAAGCCAAGCAGCCTTTACTAAACCGAGCGATATAATGAGACTTTCCACCGTTAAGCGTTGACTCTAATTTATTTGCATAAATACCAAAACCGATTAAAGGATGAAGCTTGCTAGGCTCTCCAAAGAGTCGGTCGAGCAATACTGCGATGGGAACTAGCAATAAAGTGCTAAGCATAGTTAGCCATTAAAACAGCACCGACTAAATAGGCAACTTCGGTTATTTCTACAGTTGCACCGATAGTATCTCCAGTAAATCCACCGAGCCTTTGATGCATTAAGCGACGCAATAAACAAAAAATAAAGAGCGTTAAAACAATTCCTGACAACGAAAAATAAGCACCGAATATAAAACAAACTATGACTATCCAACCAGCAAACTTTCTGGGCAGGGTATCTACAATTTGGTTTGCCATACTATTTGGGTTAGCGTTTTCACTACTCAGCATTAACAATAAAATCATCGCTCTACCAATCATTGGAGCGATTATAATCAGCACAGGGCTTATTATGACATTGTCATGGCTTTGTTGAAAAATAGTATTAAGCACTGCAAATTTTAAGAGCAATATGCACACCAGTGCAATCACGCCAGCTGAGCCTACCAGTGGGTCTTTCATAATTTCTAAGGTTTTATTTTTCCCCGATTTTTCTATGCTTCCACCTAGCCAGCCATCGGCACTATCGGCTAAACCATCTAGGTGTAACCCTCCAGTAATTAATGCCCAAGCAGTAACTATAAGGGCTGCGTATAAACTTGATAATGACTCTGAAAAAATCAATAAAGGTAGGTATAAAATCAAACCAATAAGTAAGCCAATTAGTGGGTAGAACAAGGCAGAGCGACCCATATCAGAGCCTTGAATATCGCTTAATTGTAGCGTAGGAAGCCGAGTCAACAATGATTGGGCTAATAAATAAGCTTTTTTATATTTTGAAATGTGTGAGTTACTCATTGCTACAAGCAACCTAATGACTGTAATGAAAATGCATCATCGGGGTAACAATGAAGACGTAGCATTTGTGCATAACCTACATTAATTTTAAGCGCGGAAACGGGGCTAATATCGAGTGCTATTGAAAGAATACTACGAATCACTCCCGCATGAGTTACTAGCAAAATAGATTGATTCTCATGCCTGCTAATCAGTGCTTTTAGACCCTTCTTTACGCGCAGGGAAAAAGCCTGCATTGATTCCCCCCGAGGCGCGATAAAGTTTTCAGGCGATTGCCAGAGTTGGCTGAAGGCTTCTGGTTCGTCTTGCCATATTTGTTTTGTAGGTATACCCACCCAACGACCAAAATCCATTTCTTGAAAGGCATTATCAAACGTTACTACACAACCATCCTGGCTCTTGTTTAACACCTTTACGAAACCACGACACCGCTCAAAAGGCGAACTTACGAGAACATCCCATTGTTTATTTTTTGTGATACTGATTAAATCTTGAAACCCTTTTTCACTGAGGGGTTCATCAGGGTTTGCGCAAAATAGCCCCGTTGATTCAAGCTCACCATGCCGGACTAAATCAAGTGTCGTGAATTTATTTTTACGCATAGTGTGAATATTTTATGACTGAGTCGCAACCATAGCTTCTTCAAACGTTGCCATATTATTATGTGTTGCACAAGCCGAACGGAGTAATGAAACGGCAACCGCTGCACCACTACCTTCACCCAAGCGCATACCCAAATCTAGCATTGCTGTTTGCCCTAGTTCATCTAATACTTTGCGATGCCCCTGCTCGGCTGAAACGTGAGAGAAAAATAAATAGTCATTGACCTCTTTGTTTATTTTTACCGCGCAAAGTGCCGCTACCGAGCTGATAAAACCATCTACCAAAACGGGCAAACCCACTTGACCCGCCCGCAAATAAGCACCTGTCAATGCAACAATTTCAAAGCCACCAGCACAACGTAACCACTTTAATGGATCACTTCCACATTCACCTTTATGTTTGTCTAAAATGGCTTGAACCACACGGGTTTTATGAGTAATACCAGCATCATCTAGGCCTGTTCCTGCACCCGTGGCTTCCTCAGGTGTTAACCCAAGCAATGCACAATAAAGTACACTTGCCGAGGTAGTATTGGCAATGCCCATTTCACCACCAATAAAAATATCAGCCTTATTAATTACCGCTCTTTCAATGCTATCAAAGCCTGCTATCAAAGCCGTGCCTAATTGTTCTTGCGTCATGGCAGGTTGATTCGCACTATTTGCTGTACCGCTACCTGAACGCAGAATCACCAGCCCCTCTTGTTGAGGCAACTCCGTTAAAATACCCGTATCAACTACTTCCATATTTGCATTCAGCTGTTCGGATAACACACTAATCGCTGCACCACCTTGTAAAAAGTTCATCACCATTTGCGCAGTGACTTCTTGTGGAAAGGCAGAGACCCCCTCTTCGGCGATACCATGATCAGCAGCAAAAATACTAATTGCCACGTTGTCGCTAACAGGTTTTTCACTTTGCTGACAATCAGCTAAACGTACCGCTAATTGTTCCAGCATTCCGAGTGAGCCGAGTGGCTTTGTGAGTTGTGTTTGACGTGTGAGCGCTTTATCTTTAAAACTTGTACTACGTTGTTGGCAAGACTTGTTAATCCAGTTCATCTATTCTCTACCTTAATGTGGTTGAAAACTCGCAAACAAGCTAGATTAACAAGATTTTCTTTAATAGTCGCGAATATTAATTACTTTAGCAATGCTTGGCACACCATTTTTATTTAAGGCAAAAAGAAAGTAATTACCAGGCAGAACAATCGCAGTATTATCAGGTATTTTAAGTGAATACTTACCACTATTTTGTTCTGATGTAGCTATAGCTAGCGGTATTCTTCTCTCATCATTATTGACTGCATGTGTTGCCGCAGACATTCTTGTAAGCGCAAAACTATGTAGCCCCGAGGTATCAACAGAAACGTTAATCGTATCTCCCGGTCTTGCGATTGAAGGAGCTGACTTTATAACAGGACGTATAGCAGGCTTACCGTCAACGGTTAATAAATAGGGTGGAGTAAAAATTTCTGCATCAGGGTGGTTTGTTTTACAGGTGCCACATAGCCCTCCCCCTGCAACAAAGATTCTGCCATCTTTCATGAGCAGCGATACACTGTGGTAGTTTCGCGGTACTTTCATCGCAGCAAGCTCAGTAAACTTTTCTGTTGTTGGATTCCAAATTTCTGCATTGTAAGCCGAAGTTGTATCGGTGAAAATTATCGCATGCGCCTGACCACCAGTGACAACTACCTCACCTGAAGGAAGTACCACACTGTTATTAAAAGCTCTGGCATGATGCATATCCGCTACTTTTTTGACGCTAACTTTACCTTTACCTTTGCTTATATCAATGACATGAGCGTTTTTTGTCGCATCACTATCGTCATAATCAGGCGACCCACCAAGTGTTAGGATTTTGCCAATATCGTACATGACGGCATTACCATCCATAGAGTCGGCATCATTACCACGTCTTATTGATTGAGTTACTGAGCCATCATCAGCGGTATCTATCCAATGCATTTGTTTAGCAGGCCCTGCATGAAAAACTAAACCATTCGGCGCAGTAAACATCCACATGTGGTTATCAGCACGGTAGAGCCCTTTTTTGTCCTTAGTGGATAGTTGATTAGCTTTAATATTGGGCTTACTTGTCCAGCCCACATCTTGCCTCCAAACCTCGCCATTTTTATTACCCGGTTTAGGTGTATTTGGATTAGTATCAAAGCCCCAAGACCCCCCTAGAGTAAAAATAGAACCGTCAGCTAAGGGAGTCATTGAATGATAAGCGCGTGGTGTATTCATTTTTGGACCTTTAACCCAGTCATCACTGGTTAGGTCATAAATACTGGTTTGACGATCAGATGATCCACCGGTAACCATAATACGACCATCTTCTAAAATTGCTGTACCGGGACAAAACATATCGTGCTCGGTATTTGAAACAAGCCCTTCGCTTGACTCGTGAGTTTTTGGGTCAAAAATTGCCGTATAGGTTTTACCTACTCCAACATCACCATAATGAAACTTCAACTTTGCATAAGCCGACCATGCCAAAATTCGACCATCGGGTAGGTTTGCTGCTGCTGATGCGACCAATGGCATTTTATAAGGGCCCTCCCATTTTGATTGTTTTTTATTGATAACAGCGTCAGGAGTTTTAGGCAGTATGGGTTTTTCTGGTTCTGGTTCTGGAGTTGCAGGCTCTGGCTTATCAGTAGGTTCTTTTTGCTCTGGCGTTTCCACTGGATTAGAGGAAGCAGGAGTGTCCTCATTAATATTAGTTGTATTTGTACTACCACCGCAGGCAGTGAGTGTTAACAACGATATGAATAATGCAATATGTAGATGAGTCATAATTTAATAAAAATGGGTTATTTGATAACATTGAGTTTAAAGTAATTCTTGTGTCTTTCTCGAGTTTGGTCGATATTTGAACAAAACCCAATGAAAAGGCTACAGACGGCGCTATAGTTATACCTAGAGTGATATTTAGACATGACAAATATCAATTAAACAGAAGTTTAATTCTGAGGGAGTTTTGTAATTAGCTGGAAGGAATATTATTGCTTATGCTTTAGAGCGTAGTTATTAGTAAGTATTTCTAACGAAGGTAAGGTGGAGTTCCGTCGGCTTACAAGTCAGTCGGGTTGTACAAAGCTCTCGCTATGTTTAGTTGCCAATGTATAAATTTTCAAAAGTTCTTCCTCACTAATATCAACAATTGAATCAATTTCACTTAATGCATAGACAAAATCTTCATGCCGTATCGGGGCATAGGCATTTAGCTGTTCTGTAGGAGCCTCACTCTTCGCTAAACTAGCGGGATAATAGCGCCACGAAAATAAGGCATTAAAAGCAATGGCAACGACTAACATGACGAGGGTATTAATCAACACCGGTGTAATCACATAAAAATACCCTAAATCATGAATCTGCGTGCTTCCAATTACAGCGGCAAGTGCCGTTGCTCCTCCTGGGGGGTGAATACAGCGTAAGTAATATTGCGCCCATATCGCAAAACCTACACTCGCAGCTGCTGCGATATGACTATCTGGGATAAGTTGAAAACAGGCCACGCCGATAATGGCAGAAACAATATGACCGCCAAAGACATTCCACGGTTGCGAAAAAGTTGCTTTAGGCGCTGCAAATAAAAGTACTGCTGTAGCCCCCATGGATGGGACAATATAAATGGCATCAGCAACACCCAAGGTAAGCTCTGTTACCAAATAAATGAGGTAAATGCTGATTACGCCGCCAGCAAAAGAAATAAACTTTTCTTTATGTGTTGTACCTTGCTGATTGATGCCAAGAAGCTGTATTAATTCAATCTTTGTCATTTGCGTATTCTCATTACATATCGATTATGCAATTTTAGGTGAGTAGTGAAAGTGAGCAGTACTGCCAGATTGTGCCTGAAATTCGTAAGTTCAAGGAGAGAAATATGAATTTACGTGTGCAAATGATCATTTTTTTAACACGGAAATAGCAGATATCAGATGCAGGCTAAATAGTTACTTGATTATTTAACCACAAAGCTTGTAGTACTCCAACAAGTTTGGTTTGATGGGTTCAGGCAATCCAAAGCGTTCAAGCGAGGTTTATAGATAATGGTGATTCCTTTCGGAGACCCTGTTCAAGACCCTTAAGGAAAACCTGATTAAGTCCAATTATTTTTAGCTTGCCAAATCCGCCGATACTTTCCACGAAGATCGGCGCAATAGAATAACTATTACGTCTCACTTCATGAAAAATAGCGACAGATTTTTCTGTGCTAAATTCTAATCGACTTAATCAGGTTCTCCTTAACGCAATATGGACGCTTTGGATTATTCCCTTTGGACGAGCCAGAAAGTGACCATCCACATGTTACACTGTTCGTGAAGGGTCGTTGCACCATGCCACAAGCACATTCCTTCAAACGTGCCTGAATTCCAGTAGGTTTCTACTTTTCGGACAAGCTCCTAGAGTTAAAACATGTCTAATTTCCAATCAAAATTTGATCCTGAGATTTGGCGAGTCGTCTCACAAATCAAATCAGGAAGAGTGATGAGCTACGGCGAGGTTGCACGTGCCGCGGGGTTTCCTCGTCATGCACGTATGGTAAGCAAAGCGATGAGTCGCGCAGAAATGTCCCTGCCTTGGTTTCGGGTAGTTCGATCGAATCGTAGCTTAGCTTTTAAGAAAGGAACAGAGGCCTATAAACAGCAGCGTAAATTATTAAGCAATGAGGGGGTGCTAATTAAGAAAGGAAAAGTAATTCCTTTGGCGTCAGATAGTGATATTCAAATTGATGAGTTATTGTGGCGATAAGTTGTCAACTGGATAATTAACTGGTGAACTAAAACACAAGATATATGAAACTTTAGAATCCAGTTTGTATTTTATTCCGTATATAAATGAACGGCGGTTAATTATAAATGTAAGCCGCAAATGACTCCTTAATAATAAAAAATTGTTTCTTCCATTTGCCTAGCGGAATATTGCTGGGCTTTTTTTATGCAAAAAAAACCTCTAGCTAACTAGAGGTTTTAGTAAAATTTAGAAATTATTTTCCCAGTAAAATTTTAGCATCTGCATCACTTAAGTTAGCAAGTTTTAATGAAGCAGCGTTTGATACTGTTCTTGAAGGCGTAATACGAGTCACCTTTGACGTACGATTTGTACCTAACCTATTCGATGCATCTAGTAATTGCGCATAACTCATTTGATTACGTCTTGATAATTTACGACGTGGTGCTCGCTTCGTAAACGTAGCACGCGGGATATTGCCCATATTACGCGGTGTATAACGATAATGACCTGTGATAGGGAACCTAAATAGAATATCTTCCATCTTTGGGCCTTCTGCAATGTTGTGTACGATCATCATGCGGCGCGGGTCAGCTCTGGTCGGTTTATTCACAACGATACCGATATGCGGGAATGATGGACCAACCATCCATGTTACTAAATCTCCGGGCTTATAATCAGTAGGGTTGCGAGTAATGGGTAATGCAGCCCCACGACGTGCGAAAAACTTACGTAAATTGACGACACGACGGTGATCAATATTCGTATCAGGCGCTTTTAATTTCCACTTACTTAAATTAGGATAATTATAAAAAGCAGCACTCATATCTTGATGCACTTGCTGTTGCAGGTCGATACCCAATTTACGGTATGATCGAATAACAACATCTGTACACACACCGATATTGGCAGGAACATCACCCCAAGGATAGCCAATTTTCACATAAGAACCGTCGTATCTAACGCGAGACTTTAGACGACCTAAAGCCGCATTATTTAGCTTTTGCAGAAAAGGACTAGGTGCTGAAATTCTAGCAACAGGGCGACGATAACGATTTACGCTGCGTCGTTTGTAATTGGTTGCTACTCTTCTGCGTGGTGAACGCTTTTCATAAACAACAGGACGAAACCTTTTTACCGTTTGTTTTTGAATAACAACCGCTTTACGCTGTGTATTTTTTGTCGCTGGGCTTTGAGCTGTAGTAGTAACACGTTGTTGTGGCTTATTGACAGAACAAGCTGACATACCTATTGATATAATGCTCAGTGATACTGCAACTGGCGTTAATGAAATTAATTTTTTTAACACTGGTGTGTTCCCCTATTTTCTCTTAATTTTTGCTGGATTATAAAACAACCATGCTGAGCCTCAGCTGAACCGGCTATTATTACCTAAAAGATGTTTTAAAACAAGGCTTACCGCAATAAACCCAAAGCTACTTGTTACCATTACCGAGGACCCTAAGCCACCGGCGCAACTCAACGTTTGACCCGTTGATGTTGTTTCAGGCCGCTTAAGATGCTCTGTTGAATACACGCAAGGTATTGAAAAACGGCGTTTAATATTTTTACTAAAGCCATAATTTTGTCTTAACAGTTTACGTGTTTTAGATAATAAAGGATCATGTTCAGTTCTACTTAAATCAGAAGTTTTAATTAACGTAGGGTCAATTTGACCGCCAGCCCCCCCCAAAGTTACAATTTTTATTTTCTGTCGTTTACACCAAGCAATTAATGCAGCTTTTACACGTGAGTTATCAATGCAATCGATGACGTAATCAGCATTTGCATCAATCATTTTTGCTAGGTTATCTTCATTGACAAAATCATCAATTAAATGCACGTCACATAAAGGGTTAATTTCGCGAATACGATCCGCCATTACATCAATCTTATTTCTACCTATAGTGCTGCCTAACGCAGGTAACTGACGATTAATATTAGATTCTGAAACAACATCCATATCAATGAGGGTTAGTTTCCCTAGCGCATTTCTTGCGAGTGCTTCTACAGCCCAAGAACCAACACCACCAATACCAATGACAATAATATGTGCCTGCATAAAACAATCAATTGCTGTTTCACCGTATAGGCTTTGTACGCCATTAAAGCGACGTTTCAAATCAATTTGTTCACATTTCATTTTAGCTATGATTGTTCCTTTGAATTTTGGCTTTACTGATTGTAATTTAGGTGTAATATGATGCCTTAGTAGTAGATATAAGGGGACTAACATGACTGATATTATAAAGCCACTAACTAAGAGCAATACCATTAATCATAATGCTTTAAAACACTTAATTGAAGCGCATTCGGTAAAAGTCGCTACAGCTAGGGCTGAAGGAGATACATGGATATTAATGGTCGTTGCTGGTGATGTAACAAAAACAGTGATGGCAAAAAATAGTGGTAAAGCACGTATCTGGCGCAAGTTAGAAACACTTACAAAATACCTAAAAGGTCTAGGCTTAGATCATTTCATTATTGATGCAACAAACTTTGACCCCTCACAAAAAAGTTTACAGCGCCCTGACAGTGCCGCTATCTTAAAACGCACGCATCAAGCACATAAAGTACAACGTATAAAAAGCCCTCAATCCGTGAACGCTTTAGATGCTGAACCCTCGGATATTTCAACAACCGAAAGGCTAACAACTAGGCGCTTAGTTTCTGGCAGAAAGCCCTTATCAGACGAAGTTAAGGAGCGTTGGGAAGAACGTAGGGCAAAAATTTTAAAACAAGAAAACCCTCGAGCTAAGTAATTTATTTGGGTTAATATCAAATATTTTGAAGAATAAAATCTAACGTGGGTTGCGCTTCATTGTAATTTAGAGGCACCAATTGAGTATGCCTATGCGTCTCTAAAACCATACTAGGAAACCCTTGTGCTCCGATGGACTGTGCAAGCTGAATTTCTTCATGCAGAAGATCATGGGTACACTGGGCATTTAAATCTTTAGCAAATAGCGCTTTATCCAAGCCTAAATTTTCGGCCAGTGAAATTAAGGTATCATCATTAGATGGGTTTTTAGCGTGTATATAATACGCCTTTTGAATACTCTCAATCATCGCTAACTCTAACTCAGGCTGTTGTCTGCGTGCTGCTATTACGGCCCTGCAAGCAGGATAAGTAGATCGCCTTGGCTCACATTCTTGCCAAAAGTCAAAGTTAAATTCTGTATTAGGAATGTGTTGTTGAATTTTACGCCAGTAGCCTGCAATATCTTGTTGCATTGCTTTTGCCATAATCTCATTAGTATCAGGCGCAAGTCCACCAAGTACATATTGCACTCGGATATTAACAGCTAGGTTTTGGCGAATCTCCTGCCATACGGGTCGAAAACCCCAACACCAACTGCACATTGGATCATGTACATAATAAAGTGTTGTATCTGTGCCCGTTGTATCGTTCAAAATTTACAACGACTAACAATTCGCTGTACACTGGCTTTTGGATCAATTTCACTAACCCATTGTGTTACTGGCGCTCCATTACTGCCTAGCTCGCCATAGTCTATCCAGTAGACTTCTTTAGGTTTTCGTTGTTCTGTATATTTTGCATTAAAACCCATGTAGCGGATGTATTCTGCATGACGGCGTGCTTTATCTAAATCATCAAAAGAGCCTAATGAAATAGCATTTTTATAAGGCCCACTTTCAATAATGCTGTAATCTTTTACTTCATTTTCGACCAGCTTTTTTACCACATCGTCAGCTTCTTTTTTAGATGAAAATGCCTGCAAATAGACTAGAAAATTCAGCGTCACCATCGTTTGTTGGGCGCGAATAGTACTTAATAAGCCGGCATCATTAATCTCATTGCTAACTAAAGTAGCTGTTTTTTTTGTATTGAAAGGCCCTAAGGTATAACAGCGGTTATTTAAATCTCTACCGGTGATTTTATCAGGAGGAAGTAACACCAAAGGAGGGACGCCTTCCTTTGTTCGTGGCGGGGCTACATATTTATCACTAAAAACCAGTGACCAAACCAAGTAAAAAGCATTGAGAGCAAGTAATAATAGAATCAGGTTTTGCATGTGCTTATTTTAACGGTGTACTGTTGCTAATGCCAGCAATCACTTTTAAGCCGAGGATAACTAAATCTTCGTTAAGCTGGTACGCTGACTTTAAATGAGGCTGAAGAGTTTTGGCATTACCGCCACAGATTACTTTTGTAATTGTTATTGCAGTTCCAAGCTCTGTCTCCATCGCGTGGCTCACAGAATCTATCGCAGCTGTTAAACCCAAAACAGAGGCACTCTGAATCGCTTGACTGGTATTTTTGGCGAATAACACAGGCGCAGCGTTAGCCTTATCCGCCCCCCAAAGCGGAAGCTGTTGGGTATTTTTTAATAAACTTTGTGTACATAAATCAACCCCAGGGAAAATCAACCCACCCCAATGTTGACCGCTTGCATCCAGGGCATCAATGGTCGTGGCAGTCCCCGAATCAATAATAATAAATGCATGACCTTTTGGGTAGTGATGTTTTGCACCTACCATGGCAAGTAGTCGATCTGCGCCTAGTTTTAGAGGTTCATCATAACCATTGACAACACCCGCAAGCTCTTTCTGAGCGGTGATATTATGTAGCGGAAGTTGGTGTCGGAAACAGTTTTCTTGTAGCCGCTTAATAAAATCTTCACCTAAAACTGATACAATAAAAACAGACTCAACATCATTAACATGTTGATTAATAAGTTTATCAACACTTTGGTGAGGTGGCTTATCGTCATAATCACAACGTTGCTGTTCACTTAAGCTATCTTTCGTCAATAAGCACCATTTAGCGCTTGAATTACCTGCGTCAATTAAGAGTGATGTCATTTACTGCCCCAGCGGTTTGCTTAACCGAATATCCGCAGATGAGTAAAAATGCAGCTGCTTATCTTTCTCTAACAGACCCAACTGCCCTTGCCGATTAAGTCCTACTACTGTTGCTGAAACGTCTTTATTCTGACGTTGAAAAGTGACGTTTTTATTCTTCAAAATATCCCATTTATTCCAATCCTTCTCAAAGTCATTAAACGCTAACGCAGGAAAGTGAGTTAAATGTGATGTTAAATGCTGAATCATCGCTATAAGTAGTTCGGTTCGAATTGCTGGAAAAGGCTTTTTAAGCGCTTCTTTATGCGCTAACGCCTCTGTTAAACTGGTGATCTGTTGATCAACCTTACTAATTTCATCGTCAGGCATTGTAACATTTAAACCTATACCAATAATTACGTTATTCGATGGACTCACATTTTCGATTAAAATTCCGCCCATTTTTTTTTGTTGCCAATAAATATCGTTGGGCCATTTTACACCGTGGTTTTGTAAGCCCATGATAGCCAAAGCTTCAGCAACTGCTATCCCGACACTTAAACCTAATAAAGAAAAGTGTTGCATCTGTTGAACGGGTGAATCAAAACACCACTTGATTGAAAAATAAATATTCCCTGTTGCAGGGGAAACCCATTCGTTACCGCGCCTACCACGCCCAGCCGTTTGCTCATCACTGATGCAAACATCACCGCACTTGCCATTTTTTTGTAGCCAAGTATTCGTCGAATCAAGGCTATTAAAATGATAAATATTTCCACGGAGCAAAGCCCTATCCGCTATTTCATCGCAATTGATTGGCTCTAATAATATTTGATTTTTATGTCTTTTCATTGTTATTGACTGACGTGTTGATAGCGCTGTTAATGCCTGCATTAACATATTTAAAAGCAATCATAGCACCAATAAAAGCAAGTGCGGAAGAGAGCAGAAACGTTCCTGTCGAACCGAGTGATATCCATGTATAGCCACTCAGTAAACTTCCTAATGAGCCACCTAAGCCAAAGCTAATTCCCGCATAAAGCGCCTGTCCGCGCATTTGTAAGCGACCAGGAAAAAGCTCGTGAATTAAATAAATAGCGGCTGCATGAAACAGTCCAAAACTAGCGGCATGCAATATTTGCGAAAAAATTAAAACGGGCATATTTCCTACCCAAAAAGCTAATAATATCCAACGAATTGTCGTTAACAATAAAGAAACGGCAAACAACCAAGAAGCACGATATTGGCGTAATAAGCGATGCATTATTAAAAACAAAGCCACTTCAGCCATCACCCCAATTGCCCACATCCAGCCTGTCAAATCTCTACTGTAGCCGTGCTCCTCTAAATATATACTAAAAAATGTATAATAAGCGCCGTGGCTAATCGCCTGAAAAGCACAGGCAATTAATAAGCCCGCTACAACAGGTTTTTTTATTACCGATGTGATACTGGTATTAAGGGCGCTTTGCGGAGCAGCATTATGTTTTTTCTCGCGAATAAAAAAAGTAACCAATGTATTCGCAAGTAATAAACCCAAAACAATATAAGGTAGCCTTGATATTTCATCATTGGCAATTAAGGGCGGTAACCCTGCAACTAAAATAATAAAACCAATAGAACCCCAGAGCCGAATCAAACTGTAATGGTGACTATCACCCTCAAGATGATTTAAAGTCAGCGCCTCAAACAAAGGTAATGTTGCATTCCATGCAAAACCAAAAGTCATCATCACTAACACCAGCCACCAATAACTGTGTGCAACAAACACGCCGCTAAACGTAATCAGAGAAAGTACTAACGCAAGCTGAATAATAAACAGGCTTTTTTGAAAATGATCAGATAACCAGCCCAAAAAATAAGGAGCAACTAACTTACTTGCCATTACTATTGCCATTAACTCGCCAATTTCAGCGGGGTTAAACTGTAATGATTGAAGATAAACAGACCAATAAGGAACAAATGCACCCAAAGTAGCAAAAAAGAAGAAGTAAAAAGAGGCTAATCGTGGGTAAAGGGTGGCTTGCTTGTTTCCATGCATAGACTTCATTGACGCAACTTTATAACACCTAGATCTAAATCCATAAATTTAGGTTTAATGAATATCTCTTGGTTTTTCTTTAGTGAACCAATGATTGATGTCTTTTGTTGGTCATCAAGTTTCTGTGGCTTTGTATCAGGATCAAAAAAAGGCGGATAATCAAGTCCATTACCATAGACTTTTTGTAGCTTCCATTTTTTATCGTATTCATACAATTCTGCTGATAAGAAATTATGTGCAAAAATAAACACCATCCACAGCTTCGAACCATCAGCCGCTATAGCTAATTGTTTTATATAGCAGGGGTTGTGCATGCTACAACGCTCGGAGCGGAATCTGTTTTTCAATTCTTCAAGCGCTTCAGGCGGCTCACCTATCACTTTTAGCGATGCTTGAAGGTTTTCGCGGTGCTCTGGCAAGCTTTGTATCGCCTGTTTAATTTCTGTAAATTTGGGATGATCGGTATTCACCAGTATATTTTCAAGCGCATCTTTTCCGCGTTTTCCTAAACGGTATTTCAGTGCCTTAAAGTCAAAAGCTGCTACGCTTAGTTTCTCGCTTTGCAAACGACTCACTTGGTTATTAACGCTCAAACGAACAGGGTCGAGCAAGGGTGATGCCATAACAATCAACATCACGACCCAAAGCACGGCAAGCAGCGGGTTGACTCTGGCTAAGCCTAATGCCCACTTGCCTTTGCGCGTTAGCAATTGATACAAATAGACCGCGCTATAAATGCTTAATAAAATGGCAACCGCAATTGCGATGACACGCTTAGGCATCAAACCATATTGTGAAATGCGTAAGCTAATTGCATACACCGAGAGCACACTAAGAAAAGGCAGTAAAATAATTTGCAGGCTAAAAATTCTGTTACGCCAAGGTGATAATTGTTGTTTGGCTGCGGA
Source organism: Thiotrichaceae bacterium (assembly GCA_026989145.1). GTDB lineage: Bacteria > Pseudomonadota > Gammaproteobacteria > Thiotrichales > Thiotrichaceae > Cocleimonas. Next base: position 342 of record JALSJU010000059.1, on the reverse strand, counting down.
GTCTTTCTGCTGCTCGTCATCATTATGATCGACCAAGGTGTTAAGCAATAAAATACTAATCGCCACGATAGAAAGTAAAATTAGTGAGGTGTTTCTGTTATCAAATAAGGTGCTGACTGAAAAAGGTAAACTCAAGGTAAATAAAATAACAATCGCAGCGGTTAGGTAAGCCATTACCCGAAAAATGGCAAAAAACACACTGCGAATTTTAAAGATTAGAGCATCATGTTCTCGGCTGATACCGATGCCTGTACCGACTAAAGTAGCAACAATCACGGGGGTTATTTCTTTACTCCAAATAATTCGTGAAATTTGTTTAAAGCCAATACTTTCAAATAAGCT
>JALSJU010000058.1 GCA_026989145.1 Thiotrichaceae bacterium | reverse complement strand
GCTCAGTTTATTGAAATCAGTTAATATCCAAACCACTCTAACCACATACAAACACCTCTATGAAATTTAATACTTCTTTATATTCTGCTATTTTTTCAGTCTTTATTTTACTGTTTACTAGCAGCTTAATTGCTAAGCCATCAATTCAAAAAACAGACTTTACTACGCAGGAGCTTGAAGCCCTCCAAGGGCACTTTTCTACTATTTATGGGTATATGTATATTCGTGCGAATGGCAAAAACGTTGGCACAAAGTTTGATAATAAATATTTTCAACTCGTGAAAAAAACAGATGGGCACTTTTATCCGCAATATAAACTACTCCGCTTTATCCCCATTAGTTTAGGTAAAATGTCTTTTAAAGTAGAACGCACTGCTGATAAAACTCAAATAAAAATGTTTCAGCCGAATAAAAAAAACCGAGTGGTAGCACAAAAATTCATGCCGAAACAAATTCCTAGCGTGTGGAAGAAGAGATTGGGTCATTACCAAACCACCGTCATCAAAGGAAATTCGAACATTAAAAAAATTAGACTTACTGTAAAGAATGGAATATTGGTAGCGTATATTAACAAACTCAGTAATCCCTACCCGCTGATAGCACTATCAGACTCACATATCTACTCACCCAGTGCGGGGCATAATCAAGATCAAGCAATTTCTATAAAGGCTAACTCACAAGGCTTGCAGCTGAATTATGGCAATAACGGTTTATTGTTAAAAAAACTATAAGCGAGTGACTTATCTATAACTGCGTAAAATGATGTGCTTTACTTTTATACAAGTGAACTTCAGTTAAATCGTTATAATGCCCCTATGAAACTCATTAACGATTTATTAAAATATATTTTTCTCATCAATATTGCTCTATTTATAAGTGCTTGTGGCGGTGACAGCAAAGATAAAAAGCCAGAGCAATTTGTAAACGCCGTGAACATTAAAAACTATGGCGCCATAGGTGACGGGATACAAGATGATACGCAAGCATTCAAAGCTGCTTTTTCTCAAGAGAGTTCTTTATTAATCCCTGAGGGTCAATTTAGAGTTTCACAAGCGCTATTAATTCCTAAAACCTTACAGGTTATAACTGGCACTGGAACATTAGTAGGCACCAGCCCTCAAGGTATTTTAAAAACCGATATAACTTCAAAGGGTATTAATAAACTAACCATTAATGGAATCACTTTCCAATATCAACCTTCCACAGATACCAATATCGGCGCAATATACTTTAATGATTCTAGTGTAAGGAATTTAACCATCCAAAATAGTCACTTTACTGCACTAAGCAACGCTAAATGGGGTAACGCCATCACCTTAGTAGGTAAAAAGGGCCACCACGTTGATAATATTAAAATCACAAACAATACCTTTAGCAATATAACTCGTGCTGGAATTGAAATACTCGTACGTGGTAAAAATAAAACCAAAAGCACTGACTTTCCTGATTGGCCTGCTGTCTATTTTGATGACACTATCGTTAGCAATATAACCATTAGTGATAATACCTTTAAGCACACACTCGGTATCTACTACGCAGCAAACCGCGAAGTTTTTAATCCCGCTATTTCGTTATCAGGCGCTGTTAATGCCACCTTAATTAAAGGTAATAAAATTGATGGGTTATACTGGGGTATTGAGCTTGATGGCAGCACTAAAACCAAAGTCACCAATAACACTATTTCTACGAAACACAGTGCAATAAGTATTTCTCATGGCTCAGATACTAACGCAAATAGTACCTTTATTGAGGGAAATACTATCACTTCGGCTCAAGCAAATGATATTTACGTGATTAATGCGCATGAAGCCCGAAGCATTACTATTGATAACAACTCTATTACAGGTTTAGTATATTTAAGGCAAACCGACAACTTCATTCTAAAAAATAATAAGTTGTACAGTAAGCTTTATACCAATTTAGTGATTGAAAACGCTTCAAACACCAAAGTCACAAATAACTACCTCGAGAATATTAACCCTACTTCTAACGGTAGTGTTAGCGGTAAAGGTAATTCTGATAACTCTAATAAAATTACTAAAAACAGAATTTATGTAGAAACTGGTAACCACCTTACCAACCTCTCTGGCAGCAGTATTATCTTTGAAAATAATACACACCTTAGCTCTCCTCAATAAAGTCATCGGTAGAAAAATAAAACCATTAACACGCTGCAAAGCACTCTAAAATCTATGCTAGAATTCGCTTTTAAAAAACTTGCTAGCAAAAACTATGGCTAACTCAAAGACCCCCCTCACTTATCGCGACTCTGGCGTAGATATTGATACAGGCAACGCCTTAATTGACCGCATAAAACCCCATACTAAGCGCACCACTCGTCCCGAGGTTATGGGTGGCTTAGGTGGTTTTGGTGGTTTGATGTCGATTCCACAAGGTTATAAAGAGCCTATTTTAGTCTCTGGCACCGATGGTGTAGGTACAAAATTAAAGCTCGCCATAGATGCTGGTATCTACGACACTATCGGCATTGATTTAGTCGCCATGTGTGTGAATGATATTATCGTTACAGGGGCTGAGCCTTTATTCTTTTTAGATTATTACGCTACCGCAAAACTAAATAATGACATTGCCGAAGATGTCATCAAAGGCATAGCTGATGGCTGTGTTGAATCAGGATGCGCACTGATCGGTGGTGAAACGGCTGAAATGCCGGGCATGTATGCCAAAGGTGACTTTGACCTTGCAGGTTTTTCGGTAGGTGTGGTTGAAAAATCTAAAATCCTTGACCCAAGCAATGTTAAAGCCGGCCAGGTTTTATTAGGTTTGGCTTCTAGCGGCCCTCATTCAAACGGTTATTCCTTAATCCGCAAAGTGATTGAAGTGAGTGGCGCATCACTCAATGATAATTTTAATAATAACGGTGAGGAAACAACGCTGGGTAAAGCACTCTTAAAACCAACAGTGTTGTATGTCAAACCCATTTTGGATGCCTTAAAAAAGCACACCATTCATGCAATTGCGCATATTACGGGTGGTGGTCTTACCGAGAACCTACCCCGAGTGATGCCAAAAAATAGTAAGGCTATTATTGATTTAACCAGTTGGCAACGCCCTGCCGTTTTTGACTGGCTACAAGAACAAGGCAATATTGAAGAGCAAGAAATGCTGCGTACCTTTAATAGCGGTATTGGCATGGTAGTTGTGATTGATAAAAATGATGCAGATGCAATTCAAGCTACCTTTAAAGGCTTTGATATTGACAGCTCAATCATTGGTAGTATTGAAAGTTCAGAGCAAACTGAACCACATATTGAATATAGCTAACACCTGACACTTATTTATCACCATGTATAAAATCGTCGTACTGCTTTCTGGCAATGGCTCAAACCTACAAAAAATAATTGACGAGGTTTTATCCAATAATATAAAAGCAGAAATCAGCGCTGTTATTAGTAATCGCGCCGATGCAATTGGGCTTCAACGCGCTAAAACTGCAAACATTCCTGCTGTTACCTTAGAACATACTCACTTTTCTGACAGAGAATCGTTTGATGCTTCACTCGCACAAATCATTGAAAGTTACGAACCTGACTTAATTGTACTTGCCGGATTTATGCGGATTTTAACTGCAGGATTTGTTGAAAAATTCGCGGGTAAATTGATTAATATTCATCCTTCATTACTGCCTAAATACAAAGGTTTGCACACCCATAAACGTGCTTTAGAAAATAATGATAAAGAACATGGCGCAAGCGTTCACTTTGTAACTTCTGAGCTAGACTCTGGACAAGTCATCATTCAAGGCGTCGTGCCAATTAAAGTTGATGACACTGAAGATTCATTGGCGCAACGCGTACACCAAGTTGAATATATTATTTACCCTCAAGCAATTAAGTGGCTAGCTCAAGGCAAGCAGATTGATTTAGAGAAACCTGAAAAGATTTACTTGTAGTCATAAGAAACAGAGTCCACGAAAAACACGAAAGGGCACGAAAATGTAGGGTTGAAAATAATCAATATCACTGTCTGTAAAAGCACTTAGAAGTTTAAACTTACTCAGAACCACACGCTAAAGAAAACTCTTATTTTTCGTGTCTTTTCGTGCCTTTCGTGGACATCTCTTTTTTAAAGGTAGTTTTTATTTTCTCGAAAACAATATTTTTTCTACCGCTTTCAAATCTGCTTCAGTATCCACGCCATGCCCGGGTACTTCATCTGCTACCGCAACGTGAATCTTTGCGCCATGCCACATAGCACGTAATTGTTCGAGCTTTTCTAGTTGCTCTAACGGGCAGACTTCCATGTTTGCAAATTGTTTTAAGTATTTTGCACGATAGGCGTAAATTCCAATATGGCGTAACGCAAAATCACTTAGATTAACCGCATCATCATTTTGTGAGTCTCTCTGAAAAGGTATCGGTGCGCGACTAAAGTATAATGCCATACCCTTTTTATCGATCACCACCCGTACCACGTTTGGGTCATTATATTCATTATCACTTTCTAGCGGGGTGGCTAAGGTGGCGATCGAAGCATCTGGGTTATTAAGAATGTTAGTCGTTACCTGTTGAAGGCTTGAAATTGGCGTTAATGGCTCATCACCTTGCAGATTAACGACCACCGTATCGTCATTCCAACCATAGGTATTAACGACTTCGGCCAGCCGGTCACTGCCAGTTTCGTGTTTTGCTGATGTCATACACACCTTGGCACCGAACCCTTCGCAGCAACTTTGAATTCGCGCATCATCAGTTGCAATCACGATAAAATCAAAACCTACCGATTTTGCGGCATCGACTGCACGCTCAAAGACATGCTGAATCATCGGTTTTCCGGCTAACTCACGTAATGGTTTACCCGGCAAACGGGTTGAGGCATAACGTGCAGGAATGACTAAAACTTTCTTACTCATTTTTATTCTAGCACCCTATCGTTCTACTTCTTCTGCGCTTAATTGACGTGCATCGTCTTCAAGCATCACGGGGATTCCGTCTTTAATAGGATAAGCTAACCTCGCTGATCTGGAGACTAGCTCTTGGTTTTTCTTATCGTAAATCAGCGGCCCTTTAGTAACAGGGCAGACTAAGATGTCGAGTAATTTTTTATCCATTTTTTATCCATTTTTTATCCAGAGCATAACTTCTAGATTCAAATTTTTGGGCTAACCGGTTTAAAAATACCGATTCAAAAGCCCCATCCAGTGTAGCAGTTACAGGTAGATACCACATACTTTCTGTTGCAAAACTTTGGCATTTTACGGCATCTTTTTCGGTCATGATAATGCTATGTGTGTTTTGATGTGTAAAGTCCGATGCAGTAAATGGGTGGTGATCAGGAAAACTTTGCGTATTCATTGTTAAACCTGCATTCTGCAAGGTATCAAAAAAACGTTGCGGATTTCCGATGCCACTCACGGCATTCACCGTTTCACCTACAAAAGCAGTCAATGGCTTTTCTTGTTTCGTCTTTAAATTTATTAACTGTTTTCCCGAGAGTTGCATACCAAACTCCGGCACACTAGCCGTATACGTTGGCTTTTTCTCAGTCATAGTTTCTAAACCATTAACAACAATAAAGTCACAACCAACTAATCGCTGTTTGGGTTCACGTAACGGCCCTGCTGGTAGACACCAACCATTACCTAATTGCCTTGACTGGTCGATTACTGCAATTTGAATATCGCGCGGTAGTTTATAATGCTGCATGCCATCATCCGACACGATCACGTCGCAGTCGTGTTCATCTAGCAATTTTTTAATCGTTGCAACTCTATCTGCACCCACATAAACAGGGACACCGGATCGTGAGGCCATTAACACAGCCTCATCCCCTACCTCTGTTGGGCTCATTTTAGAGGCAACCCTTACAGGCAAAGATTGTGGTGACTTACCACCGTAGCCACGGGTAATAATGGCAGGTTTATACCCTGCTTTTTGTAACAGTGCTACGACCTTTAACGTTAAGGGTGTTTTGCCCGTACCGCCCACCGTGATATTGCCAACAACGATAACGGGACACGGCAAGCTATTTATTTTAGGCGATTTTAACCACCGTTGCAGTGCATTTAAAACACAATAAATAGCACTTAAAGGAAGAAGAACAATGTAGCCCTTTGAACCTTGATACCAAATATTTTCTAACCATTGCTGTAATCTACTGGTTTGTTGTTGATTATTTTTAGACTGAAGCGGATTAGTCATTATCGAATTGCAGATGATACAAACTGGCATAGGCACCGTCTTTTGCTAACAGTTCTTTATGCGTACCTGTTTCAATAATTTTACCTGCATCCATCATTAGTATTTTATCGGCTTTTTCAATCGTTGATAAGCGATGAGCAATCATGAAGGTAGTACGGTTTTTAACCAATGTTTCCAATGCATTTTGAATATGCTTTTCTGATTTAGTATCTAAAGCTGAAGTTGCTTCGTCTAAAATGAGTATGGGAGCATCCGACAAAATCGCTCGCGCAATGGCAATACGTTGTTTTTGCCCACCCGATAATAAAGTGCCGTTCTCCCCTACTTGAGTATCAAACCCTTGTGGCAGTTTTTCTATAAACTCCAAAGCGTAAGCGGATTCTGCAGCCAATCTAAGTTGTTCATCACTAATACCACGCATTGTCCCGTATGCTATATTATTACGAATAGTATCGTTAAATAAAGTAACATCTTGCCCAACATAAGCAAACTGCTCTCGTAAATTTTTAAGTTTTATCGTTTCTAAAGGGAGTCCATCAAGGCTAATTTCGCCCTGCCAGCCATCGTAGAAACGTGGTAGCAAATTAAGCAAGCTTGTTTTTCCACTACCCGACTGCCCTACTAAGGCGACTTTTTCACCCGCCTTCACGCTAAAACTAATATCTGTTAAAACATCGTCAGATTCTGAGTTATAGCGAAAGCTTACCTGTTTAAATTCAAACACGCCTTTCGCATCCTGTATCACTTCAGTTCCACTATCTTTCTCTGGTGTTTCATCCAGTAACGAGAAAATACTATCACCAGCAGCAATGCCCCCTTGTAAAGTAGCACTTAAATTAGTTAAGCGTTTTACCGGGTCAAGCAAAGCTATCATAGCCGTCATAAAAGCCATAAATTTACCCGGTGTGAAATCATCAAGTCGATCCCCATGGGTTGCTACATAAACCACAATAGAGAGTGCTATAGCCATTAAGAACTGCACCAAAGGCATGCTTAAGCTTTCTGTCACAACACGCTTCATATAAGATTGATGATTATTTTCATTAACCGTTTCAAAACGTTTTGTTTCGTAATCTATACCGTTAAAAATGCGTATTTCACGGGTTGCATGAATAGCTTCATTACTGATTTGGTTCACTTCACCCACTTGATCTTGAATTTGCTGACTGAGTTTACGAAAACGTCGCGATACATAAGCGATTAATACCGCAATAATAGGGGCAACCACAAGAATAATTAAGGTTAACTTCCAGCTGTAATAAAGCATCACCCCTACGGACCCAATGATCGTTACGCTGTCTTGAACTAAGACTTTTAAGCCCTTAGTAGCAGCTTCTGATACCTTTTCCACATGATAAATCAACCGTGTAACTAATTGTGCAGAATTATTTTTATCGTAAAACGATACGGGTAAATGTAATAAACGGGTAAATAATTCAGAGCGAATTTCTTTTACCACCGAACGCCCTATCCACTCCATCGAATAGCTCGACATAAAACCAGAAACACCGCGAAGAAAAAATATTAACAGTAAAGCGAAAGGTGCCCATTTAATGATTTCAGGATCCTTATTCATAAAGGTTCCATCAAGCAAGGGGCGCATATACATAGCAAATAAGGGTACGGTCGCACCAGCTATTACAAGGCCCACAAAGGCAATAATTAAATACTTCCAATGCTTAAGCGCGTAGGCGGCTAACCGCAAATAAATTTCACGCCCACTGGCGAGAATTACCTCAGGCTTTGCAGTTTGATTAGATGATTTTGGTGTCGACAAGCGATGAACCCAGTGAATAGAAACTTGTCGAAGATTTTAACACACAGTCTGGTTCATCAACTAGTGCTAATACCCTAACCCTAAATGGAAACCTGTGTGCCACAGAAGTGAGCCGAAAAACACGGAAGGTGTAAAAACTCAATATTAAGACTTTTCCGTGACCTTCCGCGTGCTCTTCTGTGGCTAAAATAATATGAGTATCTGAACTATTTTTTTATAGAAGATTGCGTTGTAGCCATTGAAAAATCAGTTAAACCCAAACGACCCGCGATATCCATCGCTGTTACAACCGCTTGGTAATTCGCATTTGCATCAGCACTGATAATTAACTTAGGTCGTGCTTTACCACTTTCTTCGATCGCCTGTGTCATCGCTCTAAACAAAGTTTCAGGTTTATTGTTTAGCACCTCACTACCGTTCACATAGTACTTACCCTGACTATTCACAATAACGGTCATGCCGTCTTGTTGAGCTTCAGCCACTGCATTCGTGCTAGTTGGTAGGTTAATTTTAATTTTTGCATCACGATCAAATGTGGTTGTAACCATAAAGAAGATCAGTAATAAAAATACCACATCAATTAATGGCGTTAAATTAACTTCCACCTCATCACTTATGTTTTTTCTAAAATTCATGCTTGTACACCCTGTACACCTACTGCTGCTTTTCTAGCCGCTGCTGACCTTGCCGCAGCAGCGTTATTGAGAGGTTTTTTTGGCGATGCTTCAGAAGGACGTCGATTTAATAAAGGGGTTACTCCCAATAGACGCATTGATTCACGCTCCATTTCAATCGCATAGTTCGTGATCAATCCGCGAAAGTAACGATGCGCGATTAATGCCGGTACTGCAATACCGATCCCGAATGCCGTAGTTACCAAAGCTTGAGAAATACCACCCGCTAATTCGGTTGGACTACCCACACCCTGTGCCGTAATTACGCTAAATACACTAATCATTCCCACCACAGTTCCTAACAACCCTAATAAAGGCGCTATCGCTGCAACCGTTCCTAGAGTAGTCATATATTTATCCATAGCATGCACGACATGACGTCCTGATTCTTCAATCGCATCTTTCATCACGTGACGTGGCTGAGCCAAGTTCTCTAACCCCGTTGCTAGGACTTGGCCTAGTAAAGCTGTTTCACGAACACCTTCAATTTGGTCTTTTGATAACTTTCCAGTTTTAGCGATATGCAATGCATTAATTGCAAGTCCCTCAGGTAAAACTTTGTCTTTTCTCAAGGTAAGAAACAAACTAAGAATCACCACAACTGCAACAATAGAACTCAAAATAAGGGGAATCATCATTATTCCCCCTGCATTAAAAAACTCACTCATACCCTAATCCCTTTATTATTTTTATACTTTAAAACAGACACACAGAATATCTAAAAAAACACTGCGGTCTTTATATAGAAAATAACTTTAACGTAAATAACCTAAACTCAGGCTTAACAAGCTCCCTAATCCTCAGATAAAAAACACAATGATAGCCACACCTTTGATTTCATAGCACATCCCAAAAATATTCTATTGAGCTAAATCATAATAGAGTGCGGTAGCGCTCACTAAACCTACGGGCGAAACGAATATTTCGGGAGCTTACCGTTTGTTGTTTTAAACGGTTAACTCAATTATGCATGGCTTTACGAATATCCTATGAAAACAAAGTCATGACTCTCACTCACGTTTCGATCTTGAGATTAGGGAAGTAGATAACTATAAATATTCCTTAGAAAACTGCTAAACTCGCACAAGAGTTTAAAAATAGGAATAACGCATGAAAAATGCCTTAAAAGTTACTGGTTTATTCACCTTTCTTGCGGTTGCATTCCTTAATGCCTTTGTCGATCTTGGGCATAAAATCATTATCCAAAATACTATCTTTAAGAATTATGACGGCTCTGAACTCATTGTTTTAAGCTCTATCGTAAACGCCCTGATATTACTGCCTTTTATTCTCCTCTTTACTCCTACAGGCTATATCTCTGATAAATATCCTAAAAACACGATTATGCGGATTAGCGCATGGGTGGCCTTAGGTATTACTTTATTAATCACCTTTAGTTATTACCAAGGATGGTTTTGGTTTGCCTTTGGCATGACGTTTTTATTAGCCTTACAAAGTGCTATTTATTCACCTGCAAAATATGGTTTTGTTAAAGAGCTAGTGGGCGATAGACGCCTCGCTCAAGCCAATGGCTTATTACAAGCCGCAACGACCACAGGTATTTTACTGGGTACTTTTTTCTTCTCAATCCTTTTTGAAAAACTGTTTAAAGGGTTTGAGTTTACTCATAGTCTTACCGATAAAGATGCCATTATTGCTCTAATGGCTCCGCTAGGTTGGGTTCTAGTAGGCTTAACCCTGCTAGAACTTATTTTAGCTTATCGTCTACCACAACTAACCCAAACCAAAGATAAAATGAAGTTCCGTTGGGATGACTATACACATGGCAGAACTCAGGCACGTAATTTAAAACTCGCCAAAAGACACCCTTATATTTGGTTATCTATTTTAGGACTAGCGGTTTTTTGGGCAATTTCACAAGTACTACTTGCCTCCTACCCAGCTTATGCCAAAGAATTCTTAGGCTTAACCAATACAGCGGTAGTACAAGGTTTAATGGCCTTTGGCGGAATTGGTATTTTAATTGGCTCAATTGCCGCAGGGCGGATTTCTCGTAATCATATTGAAATAGGTTTAGTACCTGTTGGTGCAATAGGCGTTACTTTATCACTGATCTTTATTCGAATTTTTGACTCAAGCATTTTACAAGCCTTAAACTTTTTATTCCTCGGTATTATGGGTGGCTTTTTCATTGTTCCTCTAAATGCTTTAATGCAGTACCACACCAGAAACAGCCAACTCGGTCGTATCTTAGCCACCAATAATTTAGTTCAATTTAGCGTTATGCTGCTGTTTTTAATTATCACCAGTACATTGGCATATTATAGTGTTGGTAGTACCGCAATGCTTTGGGGCTTATTTGTCGTAGCCCTACTCGGCACTTTTTATACCATTTCTAAAATTCCCGAATCGTTATTACGCTTTATTATTGCACGCCTATTTGCAGCACGTTACCGCATGAAGGTATTGGGGTTTGAAGACTTACCTCCTGCTGGTGGAGTGTTGTTATTAGGTAACCATATAAGTTTTGTCGACTGGGCTTTGGTACAGATTGCTTCACCCCGTCCACTACATTTTGTCATAGAACGTGGTTATTACGAGCGCTGGTACTTGAAAGGGATTTTAAAAATGTTTGGCGCTGTACCCATTGCAAGTGGCGCAAGCGCATCCTCACTTGATACAATTAATGGCTTATTAAAAGAAGGCAAAGCCGTTTGTTTATTTCCTGAGGGAACCATTAGCCGAACAGGGCAATTATCAGAGTTTAAACGTGGCTACTTAAAGGCAATAGAGGGCACTAGCGCAAAAATAGTGCCTTTTTACCTGCACGGTTTATGGGGCAGTCGCTTTTCTCGATCCAGCGGATTTTTAAAAGAGGCGCGACAATCTGGGTTTAAACGCGATATTATTGTTGCCTTTGGTAAGCCGCTACCTTCAGATACCTCTCCAGATCAATTAAAGCGGCGGATTTTTGATTTATCCTTTAATGCATGGCAAGACTATGCCAAAACCATCGACCCTATTCCTGTCTCGTGGCTTAAAACAGCAAAGCGAATGAGCTTTCAAATGTCGGCGACCGATGTTCAAGGCGAACCACTAAGTCATCATAAGTTTATGACCGCCGTGTTTGCATTTTCTGGACTGATCGCTAAAAAAAGTCCAGAGCAAAACATTGGCTTATTGATTCCCTCCAGTGTCGGCGGCGCAATTACCAATATGGCAATACTTTGTTTGGGCAAGACCGTTGTTAATCTTAATTTCACAGCCAGCTCAGAAGCTCTCCAAGGATCTATCAAAAAGGCCGATATTCAAACGGTTTACACCTCTAAAAAGTTTTTACGCAAGCTAGATGAAAAAGGCATAAAAATAAAAGAGATATTACCTAAAACCAAATTGATCTACTTAGAAGATTTCAAGACAGAGCTGCCCAAAGCTAAAATGTTGATCACCTTGCTCAGTGTAATGTTGCTACCAAGCCAGCTGCTTCGCCTAATTTATATGAAGCGTGTTAGAATGGATCAAACTGCTGCTATTTTATTTTCCAGTGGCAGCGAAGGCACCCCAAAAGGAGTTGAGTTAAGCCATCTTAATCTTGCGGCAAATTCTCGCCAAGTCGCTGATATGTTGAATACACGCGAAACTGATGTGGTTATGTCAACGCTTCCGACATTCCATGCGTTTGGTTTATTAGCCACCACATTTATGCCTTTATCAGAGGGCGTACCGATTGTTTGTCACCCAGACCCTACCGATGTTTTAACTGTTGCCAAGGGTGCGGCTCGCCACAATGCAACCTTGCTTTTTGGCACCTCAACCTTCTTCCGCCTGTATGTAATGAATAAAAAGGTACATCCGTTGATGCTAAAATCGCTGCGGCTCATTATCTCCGGTGCCGAGAGACTTAACCCGACGGTACGCGATGCCTTTGCCACAAAATTTGGTAAAAAAATACTCGAAGGTTATGGCGCAACCGAAACCTCCCCCGTTGCTAGTGTTAACCTACCTGATGAATTAGACACAAACTATTGGAAAACCCAATTGGGCAATAAGGATGGTACAGTCGGAATGCCATTACCCGGTACCAGCTTCCGCATTGTAAACCCTGATACGTTAGCAGAGCTACCTACAGGGGAAGATGGCTTAATCCTGATCGGTGGCCCTCAGGTTATGAAGGGCTACTTACTCGACCCTGAAAAGACCGCCGAAGTCATTACCGAGTTTGATAATAAACGCTGGTATCACAGTGGTGACAAAGGCCACCTTGATGAAGATAACTTCCTCACTATTGTTGATCGCTATTCACGCTTCGCCAAACTCGGCGGTGAAATGGTCAGTCTCTCTGCGGTTGAAGAAACCATCCGCGAGGCTCTTAAGGAGCCTGATTTAGAACTAGTAGCCGTCAACTTACCCGATGATAAAAAAGGTGAAAAAGTTATTTTATTAATTGCAACGGAAACACCCGTGGCGGATATTAAAAAAGCACTTATTAAATCTGGGATGAATGCTTTAATGATTCCTACCAAAATCACCTTGGTCAATGCCGTACCTAAACTAGGTAGCGGCAAGACCGACTTTGCAACTTCGCGTAAAGTAGCTTTGGGTGAAGATGGTAGATAACTTATTTAGGATGTTGCCAATAAATAGACTCTACCCTTGATACATTCTCAAAACTTACTTCTGAGCTTTTTTTGCCAATTCTTATATCAACTTCGTGTTTACAACTACCACTACTGCAATCCAATTTATTGAAGATGCGTTGTGGTTTACCCGGTATTTCACTGGCTGCAATAATATTGAAAACATCATTATCATCTTTTGAACCATCTCTATTCAAATCAAGGCTGGCCTCTCCCGTTAAAATATTCATAGCATAAATACGCCCTTGGGTGCCAGGGGACTCACAGGCATTGATTAGCTCACCACTTGTTATGGCAGCAGGTACTAATGTTGTAAAGACTAGCGAACCTTCAAAAGTTATTGAGCTGGCTAAAACTTTCTCGCCAGGGTCGGAAAATTTAACATACCAGCCGAATTTATCAGACTCTGTTATTTCTTTTACCGTTTTTTCACCTTTCTTAAAGTCGCTGTGCTTTAAGGTTTTTAAGACCTTTCCTGTACCAGCTTGTGTAGTAGTTTCTATTTCAACATTTGCCAGTTTATTGATCTTAATTGGCCATTGTTTGAAAGGTTTTATTGTCTTATCTATCTCTGAAAGAGGTGCTTTATCGAGCAATACAAACATATAATCATTAATTTTTTTATTAATGGGATGAGGTCTTAAGCCACTACCAATAGAAACAGTGAATATTGTTTGACCATTATGCGTTAACCTTGCAATGTCAGGCTCATTATAAAACTTTCGAGCATTCTCACCATCTTCCGATAATTCTGCCAACTTTATTAAACTCGACTTAGTCGGATCAGACAAATCTTCATACAAGTTAAGTCGCCAAACATTGCCACCGGTATCAGCAAAATACATGCGGTCAATATAGCCATTATTATTTGTATCGAGTACTCGTGGAGCTGCTGGTATAGCGTGCTTAACATCAGTATTTTGCATGCTTTCTCGCATAGACCAGATACGCTCTCCTGTTTTAGCATTAACGATATAAATATCATCAGCAAGATCTGCTTGCATCGTATTTTCTTTAACTGAGCTTTCGTCGTAACCACCACTAATACCGTAATCAAACTTAGTGTCATTACCACCACTAAAAATCAACGCTGTTTTCTTTTCCCTGCCAACTTTTACATTAGCTAAATAAGCTTGTGACCATGCTTGACCAAGGCGTGCGAAGTCGCCACCATTAGCACCATCAATTTTCCACATAAGCTTAGGCTTAGTGACATCAGAGACATCCAGCGCATAATAGGCTCGTCCACCTCGACGCAAGCCAAAATAAAGATACACATTGCTTCCGTCTTTTACATACGTTAACGGGCCATCAATACCATAGATGTGCTCTCCATTACCGTTGCCATCCCCTACAAATTGATGCTCAATATTTTTTAGTAATTGTTTCGGCATAAAGGCAAACTTTTCTTCACCTGTCTCAGTATCAAATGCATGTATATAGCCCTCATTGGTGGCTGCAAAGATATATTGCTCTTTACCAACCCCATCCTTATCGCCATTTTTATAAGTTACGATAACGGGCTCAGAATGCAACATGTCTCCCATATGCTGACGAGCATTTTTTGATGTATCTCCTTTTTTCCAACCTCGTATAAAATTAATGAGCTTTTTCTTGTAAGCTTCTGTAGTAACTGTCTCTGTAGCCCCTACCATATCTTTGGTAATATTTGCATTCTGTTGGCTTATTACGTTCTCTTCAGCCCACAGGTTTTTATTATCGGTAATATTAGAGAATAGTTTCCGTTCTGCAGGCTTATCAATTAAGCTGGCAACACCACCATCAGTTACTGAATTACCATCGGCTTTGGTACTCTTTGACCAGAAATCCCAAGCTTCATCCTTGATTAAACCCAGTTCTGTCATTGCATCAACACCGGTAGTTTTACCACGAATACGTCGATGTCCATCAACATTAACCAGCTTAAACTTTTTCAGATTTCCTGACCAACCTTCTGAACTGTTCTTTTCAAACACCGGAATATAAATATCATCCTCATGCTCTAAACCACTTTTTACATTCACACTATAACCCGGTGATGCTTGTGAACGTGCTGCTACTACCACTTCTTTAAGTGCTTTAGTAAAGGCTTCGACTAAAGATGCTTTATCTTCTGCTAAGAAGAAGCCATCTCTACCCTCTGTTTTAGGGTCGTTCTCAATGGTTACCAAGCTTTCAAGGTAAGCTGTCGTATTAGCGTCGTCTGTAACGGTATTTGAAAAACCGATCACCATCGTATTAATAAATTGATCTCCAACGGCAAAGCCCTTGCCGGGTAAGTTATCATGTGTTGCCAAATAGTGGGTTAGATCTGGCCCACAGGTGCCTGCTTTAAAATAAGGATCATCCTTACACGACTTACCAATCATATCGGGTACATTGGTGTAATATGTACTTGATTTTGCTTTTATTGATAGTCTGTCGCCCTCAGAATACTCGGGCTTACCATCGGACATTAATACAATGAAGTTACTTTGACAGTCACCGACTATTGGGCTGATGTAATTAGGATCAGGGTAACGGCTGGTGTTTTGATCAAAGTCACAAATCACTTCATTAACGATACGCTGATCATCGGGATTTTCACATTGCTCATAATCCCATGTGCGGCACGCTTCACTATCTTCGGTTGTACATTTGTATTTATTTCTTCTGTCATAATAGCTAATAGAAGTATCTAAATCATCCACACATAAAACCTCTTCCGCAACTCGACAACGTGGAAAACGATCAAAATGAAAAACCTTCTTATCTTTATACTCTTCCACTTTACTCGCACTTGCACGTAATTGATTGGACGTAATTTGACGAATAGCTTTTTTCACCTCCTTATCAACCCACCATGTTTTTTTATTCCCTTGATTTATTCCATTAACAGCCGTATTAAAAACACTACCAAACTCATCTTGCAGGTATTTAACAAAGTCATTTCTCATAATGCGACAGTTCTTAAGAGTAGATTCACCAGTGTTTTTTAGCGGTTTATAATTAGGCCAGCCTGTATTATTTGGGCACCTAATCCAACCTGTAAACCAATCAGCCGTAGCAGGTTTAAAATACTTGAAATACCATTTTTTCTCATCAACACTACGAGGAGACCATGCGCTAGAAAGGTTATCTGCATACCATTGAGGCGTATAAGGAAAATCATGACCTGGAAAGGCCGCACTCTTAAAATAAACACCATCAGGGTACTGGTAAGTAGATGGATGTGCTGCCGCAAAATAATGACCTCGTCCGCCATAACCTGTTGTATCCTCCCAACGAATTGCCCCACCTCTAAAATAAAGTGCTGCTTCAACTAATGCATCTACAATAGGTGTATTACCCTCAGCCTCCCACGTCTTTGCAACTTCGGGTAAATAATCACGTACCGTCATTGCATCAAAATTATCAACAACGGGATTAAACCACGAGGACATTCCATTTCCTGCTGGTGCAGGTTGTCTATGGTGACGCCACTGAACTTCCCCCGCTTTATCCTTTAACGACTCCTCTATTATCGGTTTAACCAGAGTATTTAATGGCTTAACAGGGAACTTCACCCCATTACCGCGATCATTCCTCCATGATTCTGCGCTACCATAGTTCATAATCCCTACATTCAAATTATCTTCAACATTGCCTAGTACTTCCGTTAAAGTCTCCTTCATAATATCAATACGTGTTTCACCGTTGATCTTCTCACTCATGCTGGATGAGTTATCCATTATAAAGAGTACATTAGGGCTAATTGCACCAGTGGAGGTAAAGAACACCTCTGTATCATCAGCTGTTGCTACTCTGACACCACTTAGCACAAAGCTAAAAAGTGTATAGAAAGATATTTTTTGACTAAAGGTTAACGTTTTCATTGTACTGCCTGTTATTTTAATTATTTTGGTTAATTAAGTTTTATAAAGAGACCTTTGCATGAGATCTCATTTTCCAATTTATTCTGATAATTGAGTTGGATGTTAAAAAAACATCAAATCAATCGCTAGTTCTTCTCTATTTTTACCTTAATACTTACATTTTTAAGCCTAT
>JALSJU010000057.1 GCA_026989145.1 Thiotrichaceae bacterium | reverse complement strand
GACAAGCTTTTATAGAATGCGCGCTTCGCCGCAATAGCTCAGTTGGTAGAGCAACTGACTTGTAATCAGTAGGTCCCGAGTTCGACTCTTGGTTGCGGCACCATATACAATAAGGGTTACAGCGTTTTCGTTGTAGCCCTTTTTTGTGCTTTGCTACCTATTTTTCTACCTTGGGTTTAATTTCAAACCCTTTAAAAATATTTTAGCTCACCTCTAATAAATCTTCCCACCGAGTCGTATAGTTAGTGATAGATAAACTTGGCGCATAGTCCAGCGTTTTTTACTTTCGGAAGCAAGTTGCAAAGTTTATTTTCATCCGCAAGAGAAGTAAAAACTGCTTTTATAATATAAGAGCGGCATTATGTTTATTAAATTCATTGATTACTCAAACATCATCAAAAAAAGTTAGTATGAATCACCTTCACGCAATAAGTTTCTAGTGTTGCGACACCAAGATTATGCTCAGCCAAAAAGTGGCCAGTTTCTCACCATCAATCAGCACAACCTTTTTTCTAAAAACAAGGTAGCTAAAAATTTGACATACTTATATGAAAGAGTTATTTAACTCATGCAATTTAGCGAGTATCGTTAGACTTATGGCAGAAAAAAGCACATCTAAAAACCTCACTAACCTCTGGACAACGGTTGCGCTCTTAGCGCTGGTGTTATTGCTCGTTGTTAGTTATAAGCTCAAAGATATGCTCAAACCTAGCGTTGCGGCAACGGCAGAATTAAATGAAAGTTGTGACCTTAGAAAAGCACCATGCACCTCTAAATTACCAGGTGGAGGTACTGTCACACTCTCTATTTCTCCCAACACTATTCCTATTTTACGACCACTACAGCTTGATGTGAAACTGGATGGTGTAGCGGTTTCAAAAGCAGAGGTCGATTTTACTGGTATCGGTATGGATATGGGATATAACCGACCAACACTAGAGCCTATTACGAAAACACAGTTTAAAGGAAAAGCCATACTACCCGTTTGTGTGCGTAGCAAAATGGATTGGGAAGCCAAGGTTTTGTTACAAACTGAACGGGGTTTGATTATGGCTCCATTTCGTTTTTTTACGCTGAAATAAGCATACCCTCAGATAAGGTAAAGGCAAGACAAGGCAATACTATGAATAAAAACTCCCTCGCTATAGGTTTGATAGCCATTTTGGTCGCTGCTCTTGTATGGGTTCTTTTCTTTTGGACACCCACATCAAACACCACATCAAACAGCGTGACAAAACATCAAACGCTTGAGCTGAGTGCCAAACCAACCGGTGGAGATTTTACCGTAGAAATACAAAATGCAGATTTATCACTGCATGATTTGCAAGGCAAAGTGGTTTTACTCTATTTTGGATACACCCAATGCCCCGATATTTGCCCCACATCCTTGTCTTTAATGACACAGGCTTTAAATCAAATGACCCAAGAAGAACTTGAAAAAGTGAATGGATTATTTGTCAGTGTCGACCCCAACCGAGATAACACCACACGGCTTGAAGAATATACCCATTATTTTCACACCAATATCATTGGTGCAACGGCTGAAAAAGAGCAGATAGATAAAATCACTAAACTGTATGGTGCATCTTATCGTATCGTAAAGAGTGATTCCGCCATGGGTTATATTGTGGATCATTCTTCTTACACCTATGTGATTGACAAAAAAGGTAAGCTTCGTTACACCCTAGCCCATGGCACTTCTCCTAATAAAATACTAACCGTAGTACGTGAGTTACTTGTCGAATAATTACGAGCATGACTGTTGCTTTTTTGATCGGCCTTTTTAGCACCCTACACTGCTTTGGTATGTGTGGTGGCTTAGTCGGTGCGATGACCATGAGCCTTCGCCCAAGTATCCGAAACAATGCAACGCAACTTGGGTTTTACACGCTCTCTTATAACCTTGGCCGAATCACCAGTTATGTTATCGCTGGCTTTCTAATCGGCTGGTTTGGGCAATCCTTAAGAGATTTTTTAATGCCTTCAGAAGGCATTGCGATATTACGTTTAATCGCCTCATTATTGATTATCGCCATGGGTTTTTATATTGCGGGTTGGTTTCCGCAGTTCTCAAAAATCGAAAAGCTCGGCGTACCTTTGTGGAAGGTTCTCCAACCTATTGGACAACGATTGTTACCCGTTAAAAACATCTGGCAAGCTTTCTTATTTGGTGCCGTATGGGGTTGGCTTCCGTGTGGCTTAGTGTACTATGTTCTCTTAATCTCCCCTGCTAATGATGGGGCCGCAAACGCCGCACTCTTTATGCTTTTTTTTGGTTTAGGAACATTGACACCCATGATGGCAGCTGGATTTTTATCAGGTCGTCTAGCCCCAATACAGCACTCACAAAAGATTCGTCACCTCTCAGGCTTATTATTAATTGTGATGGGGCTTATGAGCCTAATCTTAGCAATCAACCCTGATGCTCATCGTTATTTTCAGTTTCATGTATTTTAAGGAAACTCTGAATAACCTTAGGTGATATATATCAATTTAAAACTGCCTTTAAGTCGCTATATTTAGACTATGAAAATTATCGGTCAATCCCCCAACATCCAGGAAGTCTTGCGCACTGCTGATTTAGTTGCAAATACAGATGTTCCTGTATTAATTACCGGTGAGATCGGCTCAGGCAAGCAATTATTCGCCCAACGAATACATCAACAAAGTACACGTAAGCAACAAGCTTTTATTAAAGTGAATTGTGCTTCTTTTGATGAGGCATCCATTGAGGCTTGCTTGTTTGGCAGTGAGTCAATTGGGAATAATCCAGCAATAGCAGGAGCAATTAAAAAGGCACATTTTGGTACTTTGTTTTTAAATGAAGTATCGGCATTATCACCTTCTGCTCAGGCAAAATTACGCCACTTCATTGATACGTGTGAAGTCATTCTTGGCCAAAATACTCTTAAAAAATATGACGTTCGACTTATTGTTTCGTCTAAGACTAATCTTTATAAGCATGTTGAAAAGGGTAGCTTTCGTGATGACCTATTTTATCAATTAAATGTTATTCCAATTGAGCTACCTGCACTTAAAACACGAGAAGGTGATGTACCCCTTTTGATGGATTATTTTTTCCGTCAGTTAGTTCATGAGCAACATCAAACGCCTCCTAACTTTACAAAAGCCGCGTTAAAACAAATCACCCGTTATGACTGGCCTGGAAATGTTCGAGAGTTAGTGAACTTTTGTGAACGCATGTATGTGCTATTTAATGGGAAAACAGTTGAAGTCACCAATCTTCCACAAGCATTACGCCAGTACACTCAGAATAAAACCAGCCCATTTAGCTTGCCAGCATCAGGTATTCAACTTGAACAATTGGAGGTTGATTTTATTCAGCAAGCTTTACAAGTAGCAGGGGGTAATAAATCCAAAGCAGCACGATTACTCGGCTTAACTCGCGATACTTTTTTATATCGTATAAAGAAATATTCCATTAAAACGTGAAATAACAGGGTTAAAGCACTGAATATTTGCCACCCCCCCTACTTTTTCGTGGTTTTGTATTTGCCGTAGGGTCGGTGAATTTACGTAACCGACCAATTTCATCGTATCTAATATGGGGGTGGCAGTACAAAACAATCACCTATTCGTGGCGTACCCAATTTTAAACCACTACGTTACACTTAATTATCTGCTACCTTGAAATACTAGTACTCATCAAACCAATGTTGGTGGAGTACTAGGTTCGTGACTGCCAAATAGTGTGGTTTGCTAAACATTTAAAATTATTGGATGATGCTTTGCTGATCAACAGCTACCGTTTATCGAGTAAACTTCAATAACTTATGTCACCGACGAATAAGCTGTTTTTGATGATAAGCGATTGGTTGTCCTAAGTTATCGATGAATAGCTTAGCGCTTAACTTACTGGCATTGGGATCAGACTAGTCTGCCCCCCCCTTTGATTGCTAATCATCTTCAATCTTTAGCTGTCATCAAATTGTCATTTTTCTTACCTAGAGTCGTATGAAGTTATCTATGAATAAGAAACACCCCTTATTCATAGATTTTTCTTTTACAAAGATAAAGGTTATAGAAATATGAAACTCCGTCCTCAAACGCATCTTTTTATGCTAACACTCGCTTCGAGTATTTTTTCTGCGAGTTGTTACGCTGAAAATCCACAAATTACTTCACTACAGTTTTCACCTGTCTCATTAGCACAGAATAATGCTGAAAAATCTGTTATGCGTGTTTCGCCAAAACTAACGCTAACATCTTCGGATAATAGCAAAAAGGATTATCCACTCAGTTATAAAATTTTAGCCAAAATGGGTGATAAAATTGGTCATGGAACCATCGGTTTAATCACAGACATTAATGGTAAAATGATTAAAAAAGCAGATGGTTCGGTTGATATTTCAGATGGCCCCGATGGTAACTCACTAATTAAAGTGGGTGATAAATATTTTCTTATTACACACATGGAAGAACGCCCAGGCGAGCTTTATAAGACTGAATTAAAACTGCTTAATAATGAAATCAAGACGGTTGATACTGCACCTGTTGATCTAAAAACCATTGGTGGAACCATTATTAACTGTGCCAGCACAAAAACAAATTATGGAAGTCATTTAGGCGGTGAAGAAGATTATTCTTTAAACTCACGCGCAGCGGATATGGCTTCACCTTTTTATCAGAAATGTACGCTAGATGGTAATGGCACAAATGCTAAGGGTGAAACATCATCATTTTGTGCTTATGTTGATGGTCTTGCCAAGTATCTGAATGATGGCAAAATTGATCCTAAAAATGGCTATAGCGGTGAATCATTTTCTCTCTATAACTATGGAAAAATTGTTGAAGTTCAACCACAAGCAGACGGCTCAACAAAAGTTGCCAAGCATCATGTAACAGGACGCTATACACCAGAACTTGCCGCTATGATGCCAGACAATAAAACCGTTTATATGTCAGATGATGGTACCTTTAAAGGCTTTTGGAAATTTGTCTCTGATAAGAAAATCGAAGGCTTTACCAAAGATTGGGAAGGCACATTATATGCCGCTAAAGTCAAGCAAACATCTGCCGAGAATGGGGGAGTATTTGATTTAAGCTGGGTTCAATTAGGTCATGCCAAAGACAGTGAAATTCAGGCAATGATTGATGCCAAACCTAAATTAACTGATATATTCAAAATTACCCAATCCAAAGATAAATCTTGCCCTGCGGATTACAAAGCCATTCATGAAGATAGCAAAATCGAGTGTTTAAAGCTGATTGCTGGTAAAGAGAAGCAAGCTGCTTTTCTTGAAACACGCAAATATGCCGCTTATCTAGGTGCAACCATTGAGTTTAGAAAGGAAGAAGGTTTAACCTACAATCCTGATAAAAACGTACTTTATGTTGCCATGAGTGAAATCAAAAAGAGCATGGAGAAAAACTACAAGGGTATGGAAGCCAGTGGTGATGATATTCAACTGCCTAAAAATGCTTGTGGTGGCGTTTATGAAGTGACTTTGGATGATCAATTTAGTGGCACTAAAATGCACGCATTAGTGGTCGGCAAGCCGCTTAAAAAAGGTGAGAAGTATGCTGACGAGTGGTATTGCCACCCTGATGAGATTTCTAACCCTGATAATATCACTTACATTGGACACGACACCCTTTTGATTAGTGAAGATACCACCAAGCATGTGAATAATATGACATGGGCGTATAACACAAAAACCAATCAAAAAACACGTATTGCCTCGTTACCGATTGGCGCAGAAGTGACTGGTGTTGATACTGGTTCTGTCGGCAATAAATCACTGTTAATTATCAATGCACAACATCCATTTAAAGATAACCCTAAAAATGCTGAGGGTAAAAAGCCTAACTCAGCCTTATTAGAAGCAGCAACAGACGATCAGCTAAAAGCATATATCGGCTATATTGATGGTCTACCAACGGGTATTTTTAAATAATCCTAAGATGATAGACTGATCACAAATAGCACTTCAGCTGTTTATGAAGTGCTATTTATTGGAGGTAACAAAGGACAACCAAACGTTTATCGTTAGAAATAGTGTCTTCATCGGCGATATAAGTTATTGAAATTCACCCGATAAACGGTAGATTATGATGAATAAGATTGTGAGTGTCTTATTTTATTCTTAAGGAAAGCCTGATCAAGTCCAATTAGCTTCAGCCTGCCAAATCTTGCTCACTTCATGAATAATAGCGACAGATTTTTTTGCGCAAATTCTAATTGGACTGATTCAGGTATTATTGATATTAGAGCTTACGACCAAGGTATTCTTCAATTTTCTTTTTCTCCCATTCTGGGCCAAAAAGATTAAATTTATTAAATACCCTTAAAGCATGGAATGCTAGACCTATTCCCCATCCTAATATTGGCCATATTGCCCAAAAGTAGTTTGGTGAGTTGAAATAATTTAGTGCAATAAGTGCGGGGATAACTAATGCATAGATTGAAAGATGTCTATAAAATCCTTTAAGCTTTTGTGCGTACTTCATGGCTAAAATTTCATCAATAGTTAAACTGCTACTGTTTGATACTGTCTCGGTATTCATTGTATTTTCTTCCTGTTGTAGTTCTGTAAAATTAACTTCAAATACAGCAGCTAAAGATTTTAATGATTCCATACTTGGTTTCTGACCACTCTCGATACGTTGGATTGTGCGTGAGCTTAATCCAGTGAGGTGGGATAACTGTTCTTGCGACCAACCGCGTTGTAAACGTAATTTTTTAACAATCATTTTATATTTCCTAATTAACTTAATTGGTAAACAGTATGCCTAGTAAAAAACATTTATCTTAATACACCACATCTAACCCCCCAATGCATTTGTTTATTGATGGGGCAGTTGATGTTCTGCTACTGATGGGATAAATATTAATGAGAAAACATTAGTGTCGGTTACGACAAAATCACGACAAGGTGATGACAAAACGTCTGTCGGGTATAAGGTAACAAAAGACAACCAAACGTCTATCGTTAAAAATAGTGTCTTCATCGGCGATATAAGTTATTGAAATTCGCCCGATAAACGGTAGATTTTGATGGATAAGATTGTGAGTGTCTTATTTTATTACTGGGTGCTTCGCTAATCAACATACCGCTTATCGAGTAAACTTCAATAACTTATGTCACCGACGAAGACGCTGTTTTTGACGATAAGCGATTGGTTGTCCTAAGTTACACTATTTAAAAACTCCTAGAAACAGGGAGAAATAGCATCTTCAGAGTGACTTTAATAGACCTTATGAACACTTAAGATCATAAAAATAACTAATATACAACTTTAGTCTTAGGCCATAAGTCGTATATACTTTTAATTTTTTGCTTGATAAAGTCTACCCACTTGGAAACAAGGCAGAGTTATAAACTAATTTAAGAAGAAACTACTATGTCATCAGGAATTGAATCAACAAGCTCTACAAAAGCAGCAACAAGTGTGATTGCATCAAAACCAAAGACAACCACAATAACTGATCAAAATAGCTTTGCTCAAAAAACTAAGCAGTCGCTATCCTCTTCGATTGTAGCTAGCAATGAAGTTGTCAAACTTGCAAATAATTCCTCGGTCATTGCAGAACAAATTGCGAATACCCCCTCGGCTAACGCAGAAACCGGATCTTTCTTGGGCGAAACCGCCGAACAAGTCGGTGGATTTTTCACAGGAATCGGTGAAGTGGCCTATGAAACAGGAGCAGGATTGGCTTCTCTTGGCAGCAGCATTGCAAAGACCGCCTATGATTTAAGCCCAATCGAACCTGTGATTGACGCAGCCGAATGGACGGCTGAGAAACTAACGGGTCAGGAACTCCAAAGGTCTGAATGGATGCCGGATAGCGAGCGAGGCGTGGAGCGGCTGCAGGCGGGCGCAGAAGTGGTGGGCGCCATTGTTGATGATCCTGGCAAACTGGTGGATGCCGTTGTTGACCCGATCAAGCAAGACTGGAACGCAGGCCGTCATGGTGAAGCCATTGGTCGCGGATTCGCAGAAGTGATTGGTGTGGTTGTAGGCACCAAAGGCATTGACAAAGTCGCCAAAGGTGCAAAAATTGCGGGAGCTGTTGATGATGTTGCCAAGAGTTCCAAAACAGTGGGGCGGCATGTTGATGATGTTGCTGGAGCCGGGGGAAAGAAAATAACTGGCGCAAGAGAACTCGAAAACTGGGATTTTGAGGGAGCGGAGGAAGCTTATAAAGTAATCCGTAAAACGGATGATATAGCGGATATTGCAAAGCATACTGGAATGAAAGACTTTCAGGTTCGCCGAATTAAAGAGCACTTGTTTTTCAAAGAACATCAATTGGATGATGCTGTAAGACGTTTTGATGCAGACCCAGAAATTACAAATTCTTGGCAAAGACTTCAAAATGGCTCGCATACGAAAAAAGACATTCAACTTCTGAATCATGAATTATTTGAATCGAAGTTTGAAGGCTTGTTCCGCACTGATTACCGGACTGCCCATGAGGCAGCAAATAGGGCTGGAAGGCCATCGGGGCTTGAATAATGGCTATATATATCGAAATCGAAAAACTGAAAGAAAGAGAAAACACTGTACAGTATAAATTTTCATTATTAAATGAATGCTCTGGTATTTTAAGCATCAACAAGGATAGTGGGGATGTTACCTTGATAGAACCGCTTCCTAATAAGCATGGAGAAAATCACTTTGCGCGCGCAGCCTATAAAGTAAAGAAGCACTGGAAGGAAGGAAACCTACCAGACAAAACGTGTTGGGCTTCATAATCACCAAATACGCAAAGGGGTCGGGTCGCACGCCGTCACCGGCAATCAATCTAGCGGGTTAAAGTCGTCCTTTGCTTCACTGAATTATAGTGAATATAGTCAAATCGGGTTTTATAATCCTCATCAGTTCTAATCGTGTGCTCATAATATTTCTTCTGCCAAACTGGTTTGTAACCTTAACGAAACAAAGGACAACCAAACGTTTATCGTTAAAAATAGTGTCTTCATCGGCGAGATAAGTTATTGAAATTTACCCAGTAAACGGTAGATTATGATGGATAAGATTGTGAATGTCTTATTTTATTGTCCCCATTGGACTTGATCAGGACTTGATCAGGACTTGTTTAAGTAAAAGTGTTTAAGTAAAAGGATAACTTGCCACCCCCCTACTTTTTCGCGGTTTTGTATTCACCGTAGGGTCGGTGAAGTTTACGTAACCGAATGTGCAATAATCAATTATGTGCAATAGACTCAATGATAGCATCAGGATTATGCTCAACTACTTTCAGTAAAACCTTAGCAGTTCCCCTTGGATTACGAAGCCCTTGCTCCCAATGGCGCAAAGCCCCCAAAGAAATGCCGAAAGTAGAGCAGAACTTTTGCTGGCTCATCCCTGTTTTTTTTCTAATAGCTTTTACATCTATTGATTCCATATTATGCTCAATAACAGTTGTTTTTTCTCCTTTTGCATGGGAAATAGCATCATTCAGACCAGCACTGATTTCAGTAAATGCGTTACTCATTGTTTTGCCTCCAGTGAGTTACTAACTCTTTAACTAATTTAGATAATATTTTCTTTTCTTGAGAAGAAATATTCGCCTTTTCATTTTTTCCAAAGATAGCAAGAAGATACAGGGGCATTACTTCACTATGATAAAAGTAAATTACTCTAACACCACCACTTTTTCCGCTACCACTTCTAGCCCACCTCAGTTTACGAATACCGCCTGTACCCTGAATAAGCACACTAGAATTTGGTTGTTCTGCCAAATAAGAAACCAATTCATTTTTTTCGTCTACGGAAAGTAATTTTAAAACTTTCTTTTGAAATGGCTCTGTTTCAGCAATTGTTATCATACGCCAATGATATACTACGTTGGCGCACTTTTCAATACGTTAAAACTTACAAAGTTTCTATAATTGATTGTTTTTTTGAGTCCTTGTACTGCCTCTAGTATAAAGCTGTTCTGCGCGCCTAATGAAGAATGCACCACCTGCAAGCTAGCTCGGAGAAATAACTGTACATTCACTATAGCCTTTCATTCCCTCTTTTAAGGGCACTCCACTTCCTGCTTTACCACCCTTCACTAACCTTAAAACAAAAACTCACCACGAAGACCACGAAATTCACGAAGAAAAAACAAAACATCTTAGTCTTTACCTTCGTGCTCTTCGTGTCCTTCGTGGTAAATAAGAAATTCCCACCGACCCACAGGTTTGACAAATACAATATTTGTCTTATTGCATCATAAAATTTTCTTTATAAAGGTTGATGACTTTCTTGTATTGCTCGGGCTTTAGTATCTGCTTTATTTTGTCACGACAGAATACTTTTCCTCGCATTACCTTCATGCGGTTCTGCATTATTCCATCGGCTAATTCAGCTAGTTTTTCTGGTGGTGCATTGTTTAGTGCAGCTTCTTGTAATTGATTTTCAAGGTCTATAATTGTTTTGAACTGATTTTCCATGACGGGTTCGCGCTCATCACGCCATTGCTTTAGTTGGCTAGCTTGCTTGTCTGTCAGATTAAGTTTGCCGCTCATTTTTTTTATTACGAGTATCAAGTTAGGCATAGGATTTACGTGCTTGAGTCGTGCCATTTTCCCTTTCATATCATTTGAATACTCTTGTTTTTTGGCAAAGTTTTCTTTGTAAACTGCTTGAAGATTGGCAAATTGCTCATCGTTCATCACTTTTTTAACACTCACTGCACAGGCAGCTTTTGAGTTAATCAAATTAAGGCGCTCTTGAACGATATTGGTAGCGAGTTGATCAATATCCGACAGAGGTTTGTCTGCTAGGGTTGCTTTTAGTATTTCCTTCTCATACTTGGTAATGGCTTTAAATAAATCTTTTACCTTTGGGCCTCTCTCTGCAATACCTGCTTTTAGCTTTTCAGTTTGCTCTGCGCTTAGGTTTAGTTTTTGTGGCATTTTTTTGAAAACACGCATTAGGTTTGGCATAGGGTTTAAATGCGATTTATCCATCTTCATGCCATTCTGTTTCATTCCCTTCATGCCGCCTTTCATCATCATGCCTTGCATGACTTTTTTAACCGTGGCTTTAATAGCCTGCTTAGAACCATCATCAAATTCTAAGTTGAGATCAACGACATCGCCTGATTTAATCTTCCTTGTTAAACCAATAAGCATGATGTGATATCCACCCGGTTTTAATTCTGTCACGCCATTCGCTGGGATGATTATCTTTGGTACTTGGCGCATTTGCATCATGCCGTTTGCATGAACATGCTCATGTAGCTCTACATTTTTTGCAACATCACTATTCGCTTTTATTAACGCTATTTGTTTATCTGAATCATTTTTTAACGTTAAGAAGGTTGCAGAATTTGTTTGCCCTGGAGGAACTTCGCGGACATAAGGATCATTAGTACTAATACCTTTTGCAAAGGTAAATCCCGTACTGAGCAAGAATACCATTGTGAGTAATATTTGAGTGGTTGGTTTCATTCGTTTCTCCTGTTTTAAGGGTTTTGATGCTTAGATGAATTAATGAGATCACTAATGTAAACCTATTAGAAACCTGACACTAGAAATTAGATGAGTGCTGTGTGATATGCCACGGTTACATGACACTTCTTGCTAGTGACTTGAGGTAGATAAATGAAAAACAATTAAATTTCAAACTTATTTACTCACAATCCGAATCGTGCAAATATTTCTATCAATGTTAATGAATTTAAAGCCTACTTCACGATGATATAGGTCGATTCATTTTCTGTCATTTTTCTTATACCTAACACAATCACCTCTCTTCTCCACTCTCCAAAAAAGATAGGCTTTACCTTCCATTACTTCTCACCTTGATTTCCAACAAGTAAACCTCATAGTAAACAATGTCTTAACATAAACGAGATTCAATATGACAGATCAAGCACGTCGTAAGGTTTTAAAAAAATTGGCTTATGGTGCCATTTTATCTACTGGGGTTTCATCTCCGGTTGCGCTGGCTAGTTCAACACTGCTCGAGACTAGCACATCAAGTACTAACTCTGCTAAACAGGCGGTATCAGGTGTAACAGAACATTCTGGCATTACGATATTCCAGCAAGGCTCAGGGGCTGAGCAGAGTGTCGCGTTAATGAATCTTACGGATAAGCCCATTTATTTACATGAACTTGCACCTATTAGTATTGAAAATATTAGTGGCTCTCAGCGCATTAAAGTTAATACCGTTTCATCAACAAGTGGCTTGGTTTTAGAGGCCGGTCAGCGAATATCGTTTGAGCTTTCTGTGCCCTCACCTGAGCTAGCAAATATTTCAAGTGAGCATATTGGTTTTAATGGTAGCGTTTTGTTCAGCTAGAAATACTCTTGAAATATATCTGTGAATCCAACGAAGGTTCGAGGTATACCTTTGTAATAGATAGCAAGCCACGTTTATAGCAGTGGCTTGCTATCGAATTAGGCCGCTGCTCTCGCAGTCTTAAACTGTAATAAGCCTAGCCCAATCAATACAAACAAACTACCCATTGTGCGATTAAACCATTTGACGCGTTTATTGGTTGAAAACCAACGCTTTGCTTTAAACGCTACCTTCCCATAAGCCACCAGAACCAAAAAAGACAATACCATAAAGGTCAATGTCATCACTAAAAACTGCGGAAACACAGCAGCGTTAATATTTATAAATTGCGGAAATAATGCGGTAAAAAAGAGGATAGCCTTAGGGTTAGTCACTGCAATTAATAATCCTTCGAAAAAGAATCTTTTATTACTACGGGTTATTTTTTCTTGCTGTTTTTTGCTGTCAAATAAGTTAGTTGTTGAGCGCCATTGGCGAACACCTAGGTAAATAAGATAAGCAGCCCCAATGACTTTAATGATTAAAAATAATAACGTCGATGTTTGTAAAATAACCCCCAACCCCAGAACTGCCGATAAAGAGACAATCATAATCCCTACTTCATTGCCCAACGCTGACAGATAAACACTACGCTTACCATGCGTTAAGCTATTTGAAATTGCTAATAAAATCGCGGGACCAGGACTCATAATTGCAAGTAGTGCGACGACAGAAAATAAAAGCCATGTTGTAAATTCCATTGTGTAACCTCCTTTATCAGATCAGACTATACATTTTTAACTACCAAGTCTATCCTTGCCTTATGACTGACGTTAACAACACAACTTATGTATTTTCTCATTCCACTTTATTGCAAGCACTTGAAGAGTGGGAGCAAGAGCAAATTAAGGAATTTCCTAAGCAAAAGGAACGCATTCAAATTACCGTTGTGGCGATGCAGCACTTTTTACAGTCTGAGCAGGTTCGAGATCATAAAATGATTCTGTCGGGCGAGCCTAAGGATAGTGATATTCAAATGCCTTCGTCGTTAAAAGATACCTAAAAAAATCGTAACAGCAATACTCCCGCTAAAAACAGATAAACACCTACTCGCATATTGAGAATCCGCTTAAAATCATTCGGCACGAAAGATTCAAGCGAGGGGAAGAAGTATCTTACTGCCCCCATAACAAACGTACTGAACCCAGCAAACAATAACAATCCACCTATGGCTGCTAACATTACAATCGCCCTCCATCAACAGGGATTACATGCCCTGTTATAAAATCAGCTTTCTCAACCAAAAACAAAATAGTATCTGCAATATCTTGTGGACTGCCTTGTCGTTTTAGGCAACTTTTATCTAACAGTGCTTGTTGGGAGCTTTCGCCATCGGCTAGCTCAGCTTCATTCTCGGGCCAAAGAATCACACCAGGCGCGACGCCATTCACGCGTACCTCAGGCCCTAGTTCTTTGGCTAAGGATTTGGTTAACATAATCAAACCTGCCTTTGCAGATGAATAAACGGGGTGTTCTTTTAAAGGACTTATGCCATAAATATCAACCATATTAACAATACAGCCATTATTCTTTTTTAGTTCACCCGCTACCGCTTGAGATAAAAACAAAGGTGCCTTTAAGTTGCTACCCATTAAGTCATCCCAATGTTGTTCGGTAATCTGCCCTACTTTGGTGGGATAAAAGCTGGAGGCGTTATTGATCAAAATATCCAAACGCCCTGTTTTTTGTAGGATGGATTTTATCATCTCGGGAAAACTTGCTACCTCTAATAAGTCCGCCTGTTGTAAAAAGCACGAGCCTTCACGAATCTGGTTTAACTCCGCACAAAGCTTTTCGGCATCTATTGCAGAGTTTCTATAATGTACCACTACCGTTGCGCCCGCTTGATGCAGAGCTTTTACGGTTATTGCACCAATTCGCCTGCCAGAACCTGTGACTAATGCGACTTTACCTTTTAGATTTTGCATGTAGACTGCATCCTTAATGAGAGATTCCTAAATGAACCACAGCCAAAGTTTACCAGAACCAGCAAAAGATGCCCTAGCGCACAGTGAAAAACTTATCGCGCGTATTCGTGAGGAGATTGCTGCGAATGACGGTGCGATAACTTTTCGTCGTTATATGGAAATGGCTTTGTATGAGCCAGCATTAGGTTACTACGTTGCAGGTACGCATAAAATTGGCGCACAAGGGGATTTTGTTACCGCACCCGAAATATCCCCGCTCTTTTCACAATGCATCGCGCAACAATGCCAAGATGTTATCCAAACATTACAGCAAGATAATGAAACAAATGCTTGTATTTTAGAACTAGGAGCAGGCTCAGGAAAAATGGCTGCTGATATTTTATTAACGTTAGAAAAACAAAACGCTTTGCCCGCACATTACTATATTCTTGATCTCAGCCCCGATTTAAAGCAACGCCAAAAAGAAACCCTAGAAAACAAAGCCCCTCACCTAATCCAGCTTGTTACGTGGTTAACACAATTGCCCGAAAAGTTTGAAGGAGTTATTATTGGCAATGAAGTCTTAGATGCGATGCCTGTAGATGTTTTTACATTCTTAAAAGATAAAGTGTTTGAACACCATGTTATTTGGCATGATAATAAATTAATCGAGCAACTACAGCCTGCCAGTGATGCTTTAACGGCAAACGTTAAGGCGTTAAATATCCCTTTGGAAGCGACGCCCTATACATCAGAAATTAACCCCAACCTAAATGGATGGTTTAAAGCGCTTGCTAACTGTTTGGATAAAGGCGTTATTTTATTAGCAGACTATGGTTATCCGCAAAAAGAGTACTACCTTGCAGAACGTAATAAAGGCACCTTGATTTGTCATTACCAACATCTGGTTAATGAAGCCCCGTTACTCTATTCGGGTTTACAAGATATTACCGCTAATGTGGATTTTACATCAGTGGCAGAAGCTGCTGATTCAGTAGGTTTTGATGTATCAGGTTTCACCTCTCAAGCAAGCTTCTTAAGTAATTCCGGTTTAGAGAAATACTTTATGCAAACACTTGATCTCACCCCTGATGATCAATACAAACTTGCTCAGCAAGTGCGTACTTTAAGCTTGCCCTCTGAAATGGGTGAACGCTTTAAGTTTATTGCGTTAACTAAAGATTATAAAAAATTACTACTAGGCTTTAAGGAAAACGATCAGCGCTACCGTTTATAGCTTGAGACCTCTACACGGAATCTCAATTTTACTATTTTAATTAGCTGTTTCTGCAAGTATATCTTTAGCCTGATGACTTTCTTCATACATTTTGAATAAAACCTTTTCTTCACGTTCAATACGCTATCTCAGTTGTTCACCCACTAGCCTAAACTCTTGAATAAACCCATCATAAGACTCTTCATTAAAAGGAATATTTGGACTTTGATTTAATGCGTAATACACTGAAAGATAGATATTTTTCATCTCTAAGTTTAATGCAGAAAATGCTCTTTGTCGCTTAGGCTGTTTTATTTGAATATACGTTTTTAAATACCCATACAATCCTTTATCAGCAACATGAAAATAACTTGTAAAACGCTCGCTAAATAAAACTAATTGATCAGCAACCAATTTATAATTTCTATTCTCAGCATTAGTCATAACGCCCGCACAAATAAACAAGAGTTCACGATGATCTTTTTGTAAAGTCTTTATAAGCCCTAGATCATAAGCAGGCAGTAAAGCTTTATTTACCACTGGAGAAACTTTATCGTCCAACGCTTTCTCTAGATCAGTATCGGGGTACTCTGCTTTAGAAATCAGTTTTTTTACATCAACTTCTTGAAGTAAAAACTCTTTTAACTTAATTTCTGTTTCTAGTAAGTCTTTTAATTGCTTAATCTCTACTTCCATTTCTAGAAATTTCTTAATTTCTTTTGGGTTTACGTCCTTATTTAAAACCTCTTTGACAGAATCAAACATGTGTTTACCGCATTATTTTTATAGATGCATTAATCTTACCACCTTTCTAAAAGTAACATTAATTGGGCAGACTAATGGTAGAATAAATTTTGGGTCTACATTAATGAACCTCCACCCCATTATCTTATTAGAGATGCTGTTATGAAAATCCAGTGGTTTCCTGGCCATATGCACAAGGCCAGTAAAGAAATTAAACAAAAGTTACCTGACATGGACTTGTTGATTGAGGTCCTTGATGCACGCCTACCCGGTTCGAGTGAAAACCCGATGCTAGCTAAAATTCGTGGCAACAAGCCGTGCATCAAAATTTTTAACAAAGTTGATCTTGCTGACCCACGGTTAACAATCGCTTGGCAACAGTATTATG
This sequence comes from Thiotrichaceae bacterium, assembly GCA_026989145.1. Classification (GTDB taxonomy): domain Bacteria; phylum Pseudomonadota; class Gammaproteobacteria; order Thiotrichales; family Thiotrichaceae; genus Cocleimonas. The sequence goes on along the minus strand of JALSJU010000057.1, from coordinate 708 downwards.
AGCGTGACAAAGGCATCAAAACGTTATGCTTAACGCGTGACCAGCCAGATAAAATACAACAAATTTCACAGCTTGCACGTAAAATGATCAGTATTAGCGAGGTACGCGATAAAGAAATTCAAGCCATGATAGTTGGTATCCCTAATGTGGGTAAATCCACTATTATCAATATTCTAACAGGGCGCACTATTGCTAAAACAGGTAATGAGGCAGCTGTAACCCGTCAACAACAACGCATTAAAATCAACGATAACGTGGTGCTATTTGATACCCCAGGCTTGCTGTGGGGCAACATCAATAACGAGCATAGCGGTTATCGACTTGCTATTTCAGGCGCGATTAAAGACACCGCCTTTGAAAGCGATGATGCCGCTTTTTACTTAGCAGAAACATTAATCAAAAACTACCCAAAGATGCTGATTGAGCGTTACCAACTTAGCACTCCTCCCAGCACTGAGATTGAGCTAATCGAAGCAATAGGTCGCTTACGCGGTTGTTTACGCGCTGGCGGACAAGTTGATTTAGATAAAACCTGCAAGATATTGATTAATGAGTTTCGTTTGGGCACACTGGGAGAAATCACGCTAGAAAACCCACAAGATTTTGTTAAAGAAGTCAGTCTCGCAAATACTGAGCAAGAAGAAAAAGAGCGTGCAAAATTAGCCACAAAGGCCGAACGTAAAAAACGCTGGAAGAAAAATCGAAAAT